>VBGU01000395.1 GCA_005881085.1 Chloroflexota bacterium
TCTTCAACGGATTGCCTGACTCATCGACCACATAGCCTTCAACGCGCCAGAGGCCAGGTTGTGGCGATGGTGTCGCAGTTGCGGCCGGCGGTGGAGACGGAGGTGTCACCGACGCCGACGCGGCGGTGTCAACAGGTTCGGATGGCTTTGGAGCCGGTGTTCCTTCCGGCGTTGCGACGGCGATGGGCACTGTGGCTTCCGGCTGCGGCGTGGCCTCGACGCTCGCAGTTGGTGTCGCGGTCGGCACTACCGCGACGTTCGCGACGGTCAGAAGTCCGGCGCCGGAGAGCGCCAGGGGAACTGTGCCGAGCAAGAGAAACAGGATCGCGACGATCCCGATGCCCCAGCGGGCATGATCGCCGCGAAGCCGGGCTCCCAACGCATCGAAGCGAAGGAAGCCCGGCCGGCGAAGTCGGCGCGTCTTATCAGGTTCAGGGGATTGCCGCAAAGCCACCGGCTAACGATCGCGGTGACCGTTCCGGTTCCGCCGTCAACGACGACGGAGTACTGCCTGTCGGCGGTGAGCTGCGGGGACGACCATGGGTCGACGCGCATTCCGGTGCCCGCCGCGAGGTTGACGGTCTGCGTGAAGGCGAGCGTGCCGCCGGCGAAGTTGTACCAGCTGATCGTCACAGTGGTCGCGGTGACGCTCTGCAGAAGGATCGGCGTTGACCAGCCCGTTGTCTGCGTCGGCGTCGGGCAGAAGCAGAGCGACTTCGTGAGGTTCGGGAGGAAGAACTTCGTCGCGGGTGTCGCGGTCGCCGAGTAGCCCATCGCCGTCGAAGCGGTCTCGATGTTCACCTGCGCGGCGATGTTTCCGCCCGTCGCTTCGATCTTGATCGTGTACTCGCCGTCGGCGAGGCAATCGGCGCCACCCGCGCTGCACGGAGTGTTGGTCGTGCCCTGCGTGCTGAACGAGAAGCGTGGGTCGAACGCCTTCGAGCTGTTCGGTGCGATCGACGGGAAGGTGTAGGTGTTCGCGGTTCCGGGACTACCGGTGAGTGGAGTGAACGTGATCTTCGGCGTGGCCGCGACGCCGGCGAGGTTCTGCACGATGATCGAGCTGCGCCGGCCGAGGCCCTGCGCGTTCTTCGCGGCGTACGCGCCGTAGATGGTGGCTGCGCCGCTCGTGATGCCGTCCGTCGCGGACGCAACGGGCTGCGCGACGCTCGCTTTGTCAGCCTGCGTGTTCACGACGACCGCGACCGGCTGGTTCGACGCGACCGTGACCGCGTACTGCTTGTTGTCGGTCAGGCCAGGTGCGCCGAGAGCGATG
>VBGU01000028.1 GCA_005881085.1 Chloroflexota bacterium
CGGGTGGAGTCCGGTTTCGTACGCGTCGAGGCTGGCCGCCAGATCGGCCGCGACGTCTCCAAGGAGGTCCACGACCTTCGTGGCCTCGGCCGTATCGGAGTGGTGCAGCGATTTCGTCTGCGAATCCCACAGCGTGCGAGCGATCGCCCCCATCGCCTCGTGGGCCCGCGTCTCAAACGAATCGTCACCCGTCGCAGCCCAGGCCGCCCAGTAGGCGGACGCCGCGAGCGCGTTCCATCCGGTGTACGCGGTCCGATCGACGAACGGCGCATCGTGCTGCCTGCGTTCTTCGGTGGAGTCGAGCATGTAGTAGTGCTCGTCGGCGTCCTGCGACCCGGCCCAGAGCTTCTTGTCAGGCTGCCAGAGAACCGCGTCCATCCAGCGGATCACGCCGCGGACGACGCGGTCATACCCCGCGGTCGGAAACGTGCGGTGGGCTTCGGAGTAGATCGCGAGAAGCTCGGCGTTGTCCTCGAGCATCTTCTCGTAGTGCGGGACCATCCACTGCCGCGTGGTCGCGTAGCGGAAGAAGCCGCCCTCAATGTGGTCGTACATACCGCTGCCGGCCATCAAGCCGAGGGTCCGATGGAGCATGGTGGCGATCTCGGGGTAGCCGAACCGGCGATGCTCGTCGAGGAGGAAGCGCAGGAGTTTCGGCTGCGGGAACTTCGGCTCGCGTCCGAAGCCTCCGAACTGCGGGTCGTACTGCCCGCGTACCAGCGAGCCCACTTGATCGACGATCTGAACGCTGAGATCGCCCGACTTCGGCGCGCGCGCCACATTCTCCTTCTCGCGTAGCTCGGCGACGCGCTGCGCGAGATCCGATCGCTGCGCCGACCAGAGATCGGCGACCTGCGCGAGATTCGTCCGCATGGCGTCGGGCGGGACGTACGTGCCGCCGTGAACTATCTCCCCATCGGGCGTCAGGAATGCGGTCGTCGGCCAGCCACCCATGTTGTAGCGGCGGTTCACGTCGGGCCGCTCGTCATTGTCGACGCGGATCGGGACATAGCGCTCGTTGATCAGCCGGATGACTTCGGGATCGCTGTAGCTCGTCTCGTCCATGACGTGGCACCAGTGGCACCACACAGCGCTGATCGCGAGGAGCACCGGCTTGTCGGCGACCTGCGCTTCCTGGAACGCCTTCTCGCCCCACGGCCGCCATCCGATCTCGGCCGCGCGGTTCGGGCGCGGCGAGAAACGGAACGTCATCCCGGGATCTCGTCCAATTCGATCTTGTTGCCGAACGGATCCATCACGTACGTGCGCCGCCAGCCCGGGATTGGATCGGCCTCTTCGAAGCGCGCACCTGCGGCGCGCAGCTTCGCCACGGTGGCGTCGAGGTCGTCGACGCGCAACGCAAAATGTCGACGCGGGTGAAGTCCGAGCTCGCGGTCGGCCGAGAGATGGACGTGACCGGGTGGCGCCGCATACCAAAGGCCCGCGCGGTCGCGAAGCGTGACCGGCCGCTCGAGCTCCTCGAGGCCGAGGGTCTCTCCGTAGAACTTTCGAGCTCGGGCTTCCTCGCCAGGCGGATAGAACACTTGCGCGTGATGCAAGGAAATCCCCACAAA
Source organism: Chloroflexota bacterium (assembly GCA_005881085.1). GTDB lineage: Bacteria > Chloroflexota > Limnocylindria > P2-11E > P2-11E > 3-1-20CM-2-70-9. Next base: position 1,575 of record VBGU01000028.1, read on the forward strand.
TCCGAGTCTAGGCGTGCGGAAATGCCCTGTTTTTCGCGCATTTCGTGGGTTACTATTCATTCAACGCGACGGAGGTGCTGACTTGGCGATCGAGCAGAGCCCGATGACGACCGAGACCCCACTCGTTTCCACCCCACTCGTTTCACTGACCCCAAAAGCGACGGACAAGCTCCGCGAGGTTCTCTCGAAGCAAGAGCGGCAAGACCTCGCGCTGCGTGTGTACGTCACGCCGGGTGGATGCTCGGGGTTCTCGTACGGGATGACGTTCGCCGACGGCACCGAAGAGGATGACGCAATCATCGAGCAGGACGGCGTTCGCGTCGTCGTAGACCCGATGAGCGCCATGTATCTCAAGGGCTCGGAGATCGACTTCGTCGACGCCCTTATGGGCGGCGGCTTCGCGCTCCGCAACCCCAACGCGGTCTCGAGCTGCGGATGCGGCCAGTCCTTCAAGACGGCAGACCAGTCCGGCACAGCGAAGGCCTGCGCCCACTAGACCCTCGCGCGTAACCGGCCTCGGCGGTGTTTTCTTTCGCGCTCGTGATCTAGACGCGCTCGCCGATTGGTACCGCGCGCACCTCGGAGTACCGATCGAGCCTGGCGGCTGGTCGGTCTTCCAATGGCGCGAGCATGATGACCCGGATCGCGTCGGCTCGACGGTCTGGTCACTCTTCAAGAAGGACACGACCTATTTCGGCCCGGGCGAGCCGGCGTTCATGATCAACTACCGCGTCGACGACCTTGACGGGCTGCTCGCAAAGCTGCGCACGGAGGGTGTCGACGTTTCAGACGAGCGCTATCAGGACGAGAACGGTCGATTCGCCTGGATCACCGATTCGGAGGGACATCGCATCGAGCTCTGGGAGCCGGCGCCGGGCCACTGATGAAGCGAGCGCTCATCGTCGTCGACATGATCGAAGACTTCGTGCACGAGGGCGGCGCTCTCTACTGCGGCCCGTCGATGGCGCGCATCGTTCCGGTCATCCAGAAGGAGATCGCGCGAGCGCGCGCCGCGGGCGAGCCCGTTATGTATCTGACCGACCACCATCTTCCCGATGACGCTGAATTTCAGATGTTCCCGCCGCACGCGATCGCCGGCACGAAGGGCGCCGAAATCGTACCCGAACTCGCGCCCGGCAAGCATGACGTCGTCATCCCGAAACGCCGTTATTGCGGCTTCTTCGGCACCGACCTCGACATCACCCTGCGCGAGCGCGGCGTCGACACGCTTCGCCTCGTCGGCGACTGCACGAACATCTGCGTCCTCTATACGGCCGCGGACGCGCGCAACCTCGGCTACGCCGTCGAGGTCGTCGAGAACGGCGTGACCTCGTTCGACGAGGAAGCCCACCGCGACGCATTGCGCGAGCTCGAGAAAACGCTCGGAGCGAAGATCCTGCGCTAGGAGCGCTACTTCAACCGCAACTCGCGGAGGACCCGCGTACCGATCGCTTCACGAATCTCCTCACGCTTTCGGAACGCTTCGTTGACCCCACCGAGTGAACCGAAGACCTTCTTCACGGCCTCATCCATTTTGTCCTGCTGGTCGAACACGCCGTAATTCGGGAACTCGACCATCAACATGTGCGTGAAGTCATCGCGGTTCGACGGAGCGCCGGCGAGGATCCTGTATGACAGGACGATTCCCTGCTTTTTCTGGTCGTCGAGCATCTTCTTCCAGGTCGCGGCAAGCTCGCGTCCGTAGTCGAGGTTATGTCCGGGCTTCAGCCGGATGAAGTCAACCGACCAGACCGATCCGAGGGTCCAGGGACGCTCCTGGTCAAGCGCGTTCACCTCGTTCTTGCGCTCGGGTGCAACTGCGGTAGCCATGGCTCCTCCCCTTTGTCGCCTAAGCGACGGCCGGACACTACGCCGTGACTCCAAGCACAGAGACTGCCGCTAACCGAATGCGACGCGGGCGGCGAGCGCCAGGATGATGATCGAGCTCACGATGGCGGTCGTCCGCTGGAGTCGCGGGGTCAGCCGTCCATGGAGCATGGCGCCCCCGAGCGCCAGAACCTCCTGCCACGAGAGCGACGCGAGGAACGCGCCGACCACGAACGCGGCGCGGCTTGCAAGGTCAGCCGACACCTCCGGCAACGCGATCGCGAGCGAGACGAAGTAGATGACGGTCGGCGGATTGAGCATCGTGAGCCCGAGGAACAAGAGGTAGGTATTGCCCGTCCTGGCCCCGCCGGTCTCGGGCTCGAGCGGCTCCGGCGCGGCCAGCAACCCGCGGACCGCGATGACCGCGAGCGCCACCGCCGCCACGATCCGAGCCGCCGGCAGGATCGGAGCGAGGAATCCAGACGCGGCGGCGCCGAACAGCATGGCGATCGTCGCGAAGAGGAGGTCCGCCGTCGCGGCTCCGGCACCAGCAGCTGCGGCGGCACGGAGCCCACGGCGGACGCCGGTCCGGAGGATGAGCACCGCGATCGGCCCCACCGGAATCGCGATCGCGTAGGCGGCCGCCATGCCGAGTAGGAATGCCTGTCCCATTTAGACGTTGGTCTTGTTGAAGCGCTTCGCCTTCATCTCGAAACGCGGGAGCGTTCCCGGCACGACGGATTCGACAAGGCAGCGGATTCCGAGCTCGCGATGGATCGCACCCCCGACACGCTCGGCGACGTCGGCCGGCGCCTCGACGATGCAGCGCAGCTCGTCCATCTCGCGGACCCGCGCCAGCTCGACCCGGTACTCGCCAACCTCGTCGAAGCGACGGACGATCGCCTCGATCGCGCTCGGGAACACGTTGACGCCGCGCACCGTGACCATGTCATCGACACGGCCGGCGATCCCGCCGGCGAGCTTCACGAGGGTGCGCCCACACGAGCACGTGCCTCGCACCGCGTGGACTCGATCGCCGGTGCGATAGCGAATGACGGGCATGCCCCACCGACCGAGATTCGTAAGAACGAGCTCGCCGTCGCCTTCGTCGCGCGCCTCGCCACTGGCATCGACAACCTCGACGATGAACTCCGATTCGTTGATGTGGACGCCGTCGCGCGCCGAGCAGGAGAACCCGTGCGCACCGACCTCGGTCGCGCCGGTGTGGTCGAACGACTCGACCCCGAGCTCCTTTTCGATCCGCTCGCGCGTGGCCGGGATCGAGGCGCCTGGTTCTCCGGCGTGAATGGAGACGCGCAAGGCCGATCGCGCGAGATCGATGCCCTCCTCGCGGGCCGCCTCGCCGAGTCGCAGCGCGTACGTCGGCGTACACATGAGTACGGTCGCCTCGGTCGCGACGATCGCGGCCACGCGCTCGGTCGTCGTCATCGCCCCGCCAGTCAGGCAGAGGGCGCCCAGGCGCTCGGCCCCCGCGAACGCCGACCAGAAGCCGACGAATGGCCCGAACGAGAACGCGAAGAAGATGCGATCGCGGGCCGTGACCCCGGCAGCACGGTAGATGGGCTGCCAGCATTCGCGCCACCACTCCCACGACTCAGGCGTGTCGAGAAGACGGAGCGGCCGGCCTGTCGTCCCGCTCGTCTGATGAAGACGCACGTATCGGTCGAGCGGGTATGTGAGGTTGGTGCCGAAGGGCGGGTGCGCCGCCTGATCCTCGGAGAGGTCGGCCTTCGTCGTGAACGGAAGCTGGCGGAGCTCACGGGCGGCTTTGGGTAGCCTCGCGCGATAGAACGGATTCTCCCGCTGAAGCTCGGGGAGCTTCGCCGAGAGTAATGACCACTGCGCGCGCCGGCGGTCTCCGTCGCTCCATGTCTCGAATGGCTCGAGTTCCATCGCGCCGGCGAGTCTACCGACGCGGGAGGGGTGTTCACGTGTGGTCGATGTACTATCCCCCGTACGCGTATGGCAGAGAGTACGGCGACACTTCGTCCGGTCCCGGCCGTCGACAAGGCCGCGCGCGTCCTTCGGGCGCTCGCCGAGGGCGGGCGTCCCATGGGCATCAGCGAGCTGGCCCGCAATCTAAAAGTCTCGAAGGGGACGCTCCGCGACGTCCTCCTCACCCTCGCGCACTTCGGTTTCGTCGTGCGTGACGCCGACACGCGCTTTCGCCTCGGCCCTGAGCTTCGCTCGCTTGCCGATGCCTCGGCGCCCGATTTGCGCGCGCTCGCTCAGCCCTATCTCGTC
>VBGU01000394.1 GCA_005881085.1 Chloroflexota bacterium
TTCGCCGGTGACGACCGCGAGCGCGTCCAGCGGAAGACCGCTCGCGTGCAGATCGTTGGCTATCTGGAGTGCTGCGGGAACGTCGACCTCCGCGACCAGCGATACCGTGCGCTCGGGTATCGCGGTGAGCTTCAGCGTCAGCTCGACGATGGCGACGAGCGTTCCGAACGTCCCGCTCCAGAGGCGGGTCAGATCGTAGCCCGTGACGTTCTTTACGACCCTGCCGCCCGAGCGCACCGGCGTCCCATCGCCGAGGACGACGCGCGCGCCGATGACCCAGTCGCGCGGGTGGAAATACCGCAGACGTGATGGGCCACCAGCCGCGCTTGCGAGGGTGCCGCCGACGGTGGCGCGTTCGGGCAGACCCGGCTCGACCGGCCAGCTCTGCCCGCGTGGGGCGAGGGCCTCAGCGAGCTCCGCCAGCGTCGTTCCGGCGCGAACGGTGGCCACGAGATCGCCGGGCTCGTATTCAACGATGCCGCGCACCGCGGAAAGATCGAGGGCAGTGTCGTACCGTGCCGGCGGGTCGCCGACGCCGAGTCGGGTCGCGCCCCCGCTGACGACGAGCGCATCGCCCCGCTCGTTCGCGCCACGGATCGCGTCGACGACGTCGGCCTCGCTCGTCGCGCGGATGACGCTCCGCGGGGCCACGCCGTCGATGACATGCGCGTCGAGGCCCATCGCTATACCCACATGCCCTCCGCGAGCGCGCGCTTGGTGCGCTCCGTGGGGATGTCGGCGCAGGCATCGCCCCCTGGAAAGATCTTCCCCGGGTTCATCGTCCCGTCTGGATCGAACGCGTCGCGCGCTCGCCGTTGGGCGTCGAGATCCTCGGGCCCGAATACCCAGAACATGAAGTGGTTTTTCTCGAGGCCGACGCCGTGTTCGCCGGTCAGCGCGCCCCCCGCGTTGAGCGCGACCTTCAGGATTTCCGCGCTCGCCTCCATAACGCGGTCGACCGGCTGGATGCGCGCGTCGAAGAGCAGCACGGGGTGCAGATTGCCGTCGCCGATGTGGAACATGTTGGCGATGATGTAGCCGTACCGCTCGGCGATCGCGTTGACCTCGCGAAGCACTGCGGGGACCTTCGTGCGCGGGACGACCGCATCGTGCAGATAGTTGTTCGGCTTGATACGCGCGAGTGCGGCATAACCGAGCTTGCGCGCCTTCCACAGAAGCTCGCGCTCAGCCTGTGTCGCTGCCGTGCGGACATCGGTCGCGCCGTTCTGTTTCAGGACCCGCAGGATCGACGTCGCCCAGTCGTCGACCTCCTCGCTGAGTCCCTCGACCTCGACGAGCAACAGCGACCCGGCATCCGCGGGAAGGTGGACGTCGAACGCGGCATTCAGCGCGCCGATCGTGACCTTGTCGAGCATCTCCATCGCTGCTGGCACCACGCCGGTTGCGATGATCGCGCTCGCCGCACGCGCCCCACTGTCGATGTCGGCGAAGATCGCGACGAACGTGCGCACGTCCTCAGGAAGTGGCAGTAGGCGCAGCCAAAGCTTCGTGATGATCCCGAGCGTCCCCTCGCTGCCCACGATGAGCGGGACGCAGTCATAGCCCGCGAGGTCCGCGACCGCGCCGCCGAAACGCGCGATCTCGCCGCTTGGCAGGACGAGCTCGATCCCGAGCACGTGATTCACCATCGAGCCGTAGCGGAGGGCATGCGGGCCGCCCGCATTGGTGCCGGCGTTCCCGCCGATGGTGGAGATTTTCTGGCTCGCGGGGTCGGGAGCGAAGAAAAGGCCGTGCTCTCGCGCGGCGACGCTCACGGCAAGATTGGTCACGCCAGGCTCAACGACCGCAACGCGCGCCGCCCGGTCGATCGAGACGATGCTGCGGAGACGGGTCGTCGCGACCACGATGGCGTCCGCACACGCGATCGTCCCACCCGAAAGGCCGGTTCCCGCGCCCCGCGGCACGATGGTCGCGCCGGCGGCGTCGCCCGCCGCAATTCCAGCGACCCGGCCTTTCGCGAGGGCGTGCACGACGACCGCCGTGCGACGCTCTCGAAGTTCGGTACGGTGAAGGACGCGCTCGCCGACCGCGAGCGCATCGAGAAGGCGAAGAAGAAGACTTAGCGGACTCGCGACTGGCCTTCTCGAAGCACTAGTCGCGGGTCCTGTCACGGGCTCGGGGTCGTGCGCTCGCCGCACCCTCCCGGCCTTCCGCGTCGTTCGCTCCGCTCACTCCGCGTGGCCGGTGCCCGGGGCACCCGCGGCTCGCGCACAACCCACTCGCCCGTGCCACCCCGCGTGGCACGGGAATCCGCCGTGCCGGTTCACGCGTGCTCCTCGATCCAGATCGCGCCGTCCTCCGCGTGCTCTTTCTTCCATATGGGAACGATCGACTTGAGCTCATCGATCGCGCTCCGCGCGGCGGCGAATGCGGCGTCGCGGTGGGGAGCGGCCGCGGCCACGACGACGGCGATATCGCCGATCCGGAGGTCGCCGATCCGGTGGTGCATCGCGATCCGGAGCGGGCCGTGCTCGCGCACCAGACGATCGGAGATCTCGCGCATCTTGGCCT
>VBGU01000398.1 GCA_005881085.1 Chloroflexota bacterium
TCAACAGGGACTACGCCAACATCGTGAACTACGGGCTCAGTCGCAACGTGGGCGCGCTGATTCGCGGAGCGGCGGGCGCGACGACGATTCAGGATCCCTCGGCCGTCGGTCTTCCCGATCAGGGGCAGGCCGCCCTAATCCTCGGCGCGTACACGGTCGTGTTCCTCGCTCTCGCCTACTGGCGGCTGCGATCGCGCGACGTGACCGTCGGCGGCTAGGTCCTCCAGGAGCGCGATACGAGGAGCGAGAGCCCGCCGATAATGAGGAAGATCGGCCAGAGCTGACCCAACGGCAGGTCGAAGATGAAAATCACGATCAGCGCGACGAGCACCAGGGCGCCCGTGAGCTGGCCGATCGCTTCCGCCGACCTGCCCGCCTGAAGGCTCGCGTACCCGCGCTCCAGGGTGAAGAACACCGGAATGAGGATGAAGAGCGCCCACCAGTTGTGGATCTCCTGGCCGAGATAGTTCTGCGCGAGGAAGACCAGGCCGATGCCAATGAGCGCGACACCGGGGATCCACGACGCGTATCGGCCGGAACGTCGAGCGGGAGCGGCGTCGCTCACGGGGCCATCCTAGTCCGCCTCGGGGCGGCTCTTCCGCTGCATCACGAAGAAGTCGCTGAGCAGCCGCTCGACCTCGTCGCGCAGCTCGGGGTAGAGCCGCCAGCGCGGACGATGGTTCATCCAGGTCGCGTCGAGCAGCTCGGCGACGGACCGCACCGCGCCGGCCTTCTCGTCCGGCGCGCCGAACACGACGAGCGCGATACGAGCGAGGACGGCCGCGCCCGCGCACATCGCGCAGGGTTCGACGGTCACGTACAGCGCGCAATCCGATAGCCGCCAGCGCCCGAGAGCGCGCGCGGCCTCCCGGATCGCGATGATCTCGGCATGCGCGGTCGGGTCGGCGTCGACCTCGCGGCGGTTGCCGGCTCGCGCGACGATCGAGCCGTCCCGCACGATGGCCGCGCCGATCGGAACGTCGCCGTGGTCCGCCGCGCGACGCCCTTCCGCGAGAGCCTCGCGCATGAAGCGGTCGTCGTCGCTCGGCCGCGCGATGGAGGCGGGGTCCGCGAACGGCGCGCCGCTGTGCGGCCGATCTTTCATACGCCGAGGTACCGCGCCTCGACGTCTCGATCCATTGCGAGCGCGGCCGGCGTGCCGGCGAAGACGATCGTGCCCTTGTTCATGACCAAGACGCGCTGCCCGACCCGCGTGGCGAGCCCGAGGTTCTGCTCGACGAGGAGAAGCGCGAGTCCGGTCGCGCGCACCTTCGTGAGTATTTCGCCGACCTGCTCCACGAGCTTCGGTGCGAGACCCTCCGAAGGCTCGTCGAGGAGAAGCACCGTCGGATTTCGCATGAGCGCGCGCGCGATGGCGAGCATCTGCTGCTCGCCGCCCGAGAGCTGGTCGCCGCGCGCGGCGCGACGGCGCGCGAGGCTCGGGAAGAGCTCCAGAACGCGGGGCTCGTCCCAGCCATCCATCACCGGCCGCGCGGCGACCGCGAGATTCTCGCCCACGCTGAGGTCGCCGAAGATGCGGCGCCCCTGGGGTACGAGCGCGACGCCCGCGCGCGCGACACGATGCGGCGGTGCCCCGGTGAGATCGGCGCCGTGGACACGGACGCTTCCGCCGCGCGGTCGCAGAAAACCCGCGATCGAGGCGATCGTCGTGGTCTTGCCGGCGCCGTTGCGCCCGATCAGGGAGACCGCCTCACCGCTGTCGACCTCGAGATCGACGCCTTGCAGGATGTGGCTTTCGCCGTAGTACGCGTGGAGTCGGCTCACCTGCAGGGCCGGGTGCCGGGGAGCGGGGTCCACCTAGTTCTCGGCCGGGGGCCGGGGGGCAGAGCCCCCCGACTGTGCGAGCGTGACCGCCTTCCCCAGATATACGTCATGCACAACTGCGTCGCCGCGCACCTCCGCGGCGGTGCCGTCGGCGATGACCCGGCCTTCGTGGAGGACGGTCACGCGATCGGCGAGGCGGAAGACGACGTCCATGTCGTGCTCGACGATGAGGATCGTCAGCGCGCGATCGATGCCCGCGACGAGCTCGGTGATGCGCGCGGTCTCGACGGGCGACATGCCCGCGGTCGGCTCGTCGAGAAGAAGCACGCGGGGCCGTTGCGCGAGCGCGACGGCGAGCTCGAGCTGCCGGCGTTCTCCGTGCGAAAGCGCGCGGACGGCGACATCTTCGCGACCGGCGAGACCGACGCGCTCGAGCATGGCGTCCGCCTCGGCGTACTCCGAACGCGGGGGCGCACGAAGCACGCGGTAGGGCCCGCGACGGGCGGCCACCGCAAGGGCGACATTCTCGCGAGCCGACAGCGGCGAGAACAGCTCGGTCCGCTGAAATACGTGCGCGAGCCCGAGCCGCGCGCGCTGCCACGAGCGAAGGCGGGTGATGTCCTGATCGGCAAGCCATACCGCGCCGCCGGTGGGCGCGATCTCTCCGGCGAGGACGTTGATGAGCGTCGTCTTCCCCGCCCCGTTCGGTCCGATCACCGCGCGGCGCTCGCCCTCGGAGATCTTGAGCGACACGCCGTCGAGCGCGACGACGCCGCCGAACGCGCGGCGGAGCTCGCGGATCTCGATCATCGCGCGCGCACCCGCAGAAATGCGTCCCGGCCGAGCCCGACCATGCCCTGCCGCGCGAACAGCACGAACGCGATGAAGACAACGCCGAGGATCGCCTCGGATATTCGCAGCTCGGGAGGCAGAAGCGAGGGCACGACCCGCTCGATGAGTGAGACGAGAGCGGACCCGGCGATGGGACCGCCAAGCGAACCCGCACCGCCGACCAGGACGGTGACGAACGCGCGGATGGAATTACCGAGTCCCGCGTCCTGAGCCGATACGAAGCGCGTCGAGTACGCGGAGAGAGCGCCCGCGATGCCGGCGATCGTGCCGGCGAGGACGAACGCGGACAGACGAAGACGCGCCGTGTCGTAGCCGAGCGCACGCATCCGCCGCTCGTTCTCGCGAACTCCGATCAACGCTCGTCCGTATGGCGACCGCGCCACCC
>VBGU01000029.1 GCA_005881085.1 Chloroflexota bacterium
GCCGCGGGCCTTCCGGAGCCAGGCGTCTCGTGCCGCCTCGAGCGGCTCGCCCATTCCTTGGACGGCGAAATCGACGATCGAGGTCGTGCCGCCGAACGCCGCGGCCACGGTACCGGTGTAGAAGTCGTCCGACGCGAACGTCCCACCGAACGGGAGCTCCATGTGGGTATGCACGTCGATGCCGCCTGGGATCACGTACTTCCCCGTCGCGTCGATGCGCTTCGCTCCGGCGGCCTTCAGGTCTTTACCGATCATCGCGACTTTCTCATCTACGACGAGAACGTCGGCCTTGTAGGTGTCCGCGGCCGTGACGATGGTCCCGTTGGTGATGAGCGTCTTCCCCACGTCGCACTCCCCTCGTTGGCGCGCGGATGCTAGCCGAACGTATCGGCCGCGATAGTCGGGACCGCGGGCCGCGATAGGCTGACCCGATGCGAACTCCGCGCGGGCACACGATCGAGGCGGTCGACCTGCAAACCGCGACCGACGCCGAGGTCACGGAGATCGCGCAGTTCCGTCAGGAGCTCGCGATCGAGGAGAGGCCGGAGGACCCGCCCACGCCCCTACCGGTCATCGAGCAGTGGCTACGCGCCAGGCCGCCCGGCCAATGGCGCGCGATCTTCATAGCGCGAGACGGCGGCGGCGGGCTCGCCGGCTACGGCGTCGCGGCGCGAAATCTGAAAGACACCGAGAACGCTCACATCCGGTGGTCCGAGATCGCCGTCAAACCCCAGCATCGGCGCGCGGGTCTTGGTCGCGCGCTCTTCGCCCGCGTCCTGGACTCGTTCGAGGGACAGGGCGACAACATCACCGTGATCTCAGAGACCAAAGACCGCATGCCTTCCGGAGAGGCTTTCGCTAGCGCGATCGGCGCGAAACCGGGGCTTCCCATGAAGCTGAACCAGCTCGACCTTCATACGGTCGATCGCACAGTCGTCGCGGAGTGGGCGCGGGCGATCCCGAAGGGGTACCGGCTCGAGCGTATCGACGGCACGGTGCCCGATCAGTTGGTGAAGGCGTTCATCGAGGCCTCCGAGGGCATCAACGACATGCCCCGCGGCGACATCGCGTTCAACGACTGGAAGCTGACCGAGGCGCAGATCCGGCAGCGCGAGAGCTTCTTCAAGCAGGCCGGGATGACCTGGTGGCTGCTCCTCGCGATCGACGAAAAGAGCGGGGAGGGCGTGGGATTCACCGAGGTCGAGTTCAACCCCCTCGACCCGCACGCGATCCAGCAGGAGGGGACCGCCGTCGTCGCGGCGCATCGTGGGCACGGCATTGGTCTCTGGCTGAAGGCGGTGATGCTCGAGCGCATCCTCTCGGAGCGGACCGACTCGCGTTTCATCAGGACGGGCAACGCCAACGTGAACAAGCAGATGCTGGCCATCAACGAGAAGCTCGGCTTCACCTACGCGTGGCAGACCACGCTCTGGCAGCTCCCGATCGCGGATGCGCGCAAGGCTCTCGCGGGAGACGAGACTCCCGCGAGAGCCTGAGTACTAGCGCTTCTCCTCGCCGTCACGACGAGCCGCGAGCCGGCCCATGAGCTCCGCGAGGTCTACGCCGAGAAGCGACTTTGCGATCGCGGTGCCCTCGGCGGCGGTCCGCACGACCGTCTCGGTCAGCTTCGACGCGCCCGCCGAGTCGATGACCGTGAGGTTGTCGATGTTGCCTAGCGGTGCCGCGGCCTCGCGCACGATCGGCGGTACCAGCGGGAGGGTCTGAAGCAGGATCGCCGCCTCGTCGAACTTGCGGTACGCCTCGGCGAGTAGCTCCTTCGATCTCGCCTCGGCTTGGCCGCGCGCCAGGATGGCCGCGCCCTCTGCCGCGCCGCTGATCTCGGTGACCTGCGCCGCTGCGCGGCCTCGCGCCACGTTCGCCGCGCCTTCTGCCTCGCCGGTCAGCTGCACCTGCTGCGCGTGGGCTTCGGCCGCCAGGATCGTGGCCTGCCGGACGCCTTCGGCCTTCACGATTGCCGCGCGACGCTCCGCCTCGGCCGGCTTCACGGTCGTGCCGAGCAGCTCCTTTTCTCGCCTGACCGCGTCGAGCTCGGCGAGCTCGGTCTGCTCCCTGATGACGTCCTTCGTCGCCGTCGCCTGCGCCAACGGACCCGACTGATCCGCCTCGGCCTGCGCCTTCGCGGTCACCTTGTGTGCTTCGGCTCGCGCGATCTCTCGGTCGCGCTCGGCCTGGATGATGACCCGCTGTGCTTCGTTCTCTTTGACGGCGGCTTCTTGCGACGCGCTCGCCTTCGCGATGCGCGCGTCGCGCTGCACGCTCGCGAGATTCTTCTCTCCGAGCTGCTCGATGTAGCCCTTGGTGTCGCGGATGCTCGTGATCGTGAGCGCGTCGATGTGGATACCGCTCGCCTCGAGGTCGCCGCGCGCGGCCTCCGAGACCGCTTGCTGGAACCGGTCGCGGTCGGTGATGAGCTCCTCGATCGTGAGGGTGCCCGCGATCGAACGAAGCGACCCCTCGAGGACCTTCTTGACCATCGTCTCTATTTGGCTGTCGGGCTCTCCGATGAACCGCTCGGCGGCGGCCCGGAGCCGCTCCGGCTCTCGGGCGATCTTGAACATGGCCTGACCGGTGATGAGCACGCCAACGCCTTGCTTCGACACGGCCGCGTTCTCGTGGGCGAGTCCGATCTCGACCTGACGCGCCGTGAGCTGGAGCCGGCCGACCTTGTTGACGAGGGGCCAGGTGAACGTGCCGGCCCCGACGACGACTTTCACGCCCTGGTCGTGGATGGTGACGAGGTCGCCCTTCTCGTCGCGAACCTTGCTCCCACGCGCGCCCGAGATCACGAGCGCCTCGTTCGCACCGGCGACCCGATACCGCTGCGCGGCGAACAGTGCGACAAGCACGAGTACGGCGATCGTCGCTAGAACGAGTTCGGTGATGGTGAGTGTCATTTCAAATCCCTTCTTTCTCTGCGAGACCGCGCGTGCGGTCTATGGAGGAGGAAGGGAGCGGACGGTCACCGCCATCCCGTGGACGCTCTGGATCTCGACCTCGCTGCCTCGAGCGATCGGCGCCTTCGACGTCGCCGGCAACGTCTGGACGGCGCCGTCGTAGGTGAGCACGACCGTGCCGTGGCCACGCTCGCCGATGCTCACGACGACCCGAGCCTTTCGGCCGATCAGATCGCGGAGGGACGTCGGCTCACGCCCTTCGGCTCGCCGAAGCGCGGCGAAGATCGCGAAGGCCACGCCGGCGCCGAACGCGCCGAATGCGAGCGCCACCGCCGTCCTGCCGACGGGGCCGAGTCCGAATGCGACCGCGCCGAAGAGCCCGCCGATGCCGAACATCGCGAGAAAGCCAAGAAGGACGGGCATTCCGGTCGCGTCGTCCGTGCGCGTCAGGCGCAGGAATGGGACACGCACCCGCGGTATGCGAAGAGGAAAACGAAGACGCACGTGCGTTCCCCCGCCGATACTTGAGAGGAGAAGAAGCGCCGTGCCGAGCACGGCAGAGCCGGTGAAGACCAGCTCCAGTGCGTCGGCGCTCATCGTGATCGCCAGCTTTCCGGAAGAGCTTCTTCCGTCTCCGATCCTACGCCGCGTCAAGTGTCTGATACGAGGAAATGGAAATGCGTTTCCGCGTTATGGTCGTAACCTACTAGTTCACAGCGTGCGGACGTTCCACGCGAGCAAGCCGCAGAACACGTAGCCGAGCGCGTTGAACGATCCGTGCCAGCGCACCATGTCCTCGAGCGCGATCGCCGAGAGCCCGAGCGGATTGCCCACCGCGTAAAGGAACGCGAGTGTCATGGCGACGACGGCGGCGGCGGACGAAACCGCGAGCAGCCCTCTCGCGGGCGTGCCCCGGACCAGCCGGAGCACAGCCGCGAGCGCGAGGAGCGCCACGGTCGCCGTCCCGATGGCGAGGATCGCCGCGGCCGGCGCCTCGATCGTCCGGACGCCAGCGATCCCGAGCGCCACGAGCGCGGGCCCGACGATCACCAGAGAGGCCCCACCGACGAAGACCGGCCAGAGGCCGGTGTCGGCCGTCCGTAGCTCACGTCCGACGAAACCGACGAGTATCGGCGAGGCGAACCCGGCGTAGTGGAAGTGGATCGCGGTGAGCAGCGGAACGTGCTCGCCGAAGTCCATGACCGCGATCCCCGAGCGCCAGAGGACGAGCCACCCGCCGCCCACCGCGAGATACATGAACCCGGCCGCGATGGAGAGCTCCTCGATACGGCGGGCGGCACCGAACGCGCGCGTCAGGCCGTGAAGGGCCGCCAGAAAAGTGAAAGCCAGCCAAACCAGCGCGACGGCGGCGGAGAGAACGCCGGAGGGCAGCGCGATCGCGAGAAGGCCGGCCGCGGCACCGATCGGATAACCAGCAACCAAGAGGCGGCCGGTGCTATCGCCTGGCCCAACGGCGCGAAGCGCAAGGGGAACGCAGATCAGGATCGCGAACGCCGGGACGAGCGGTAAGGCCGCCAACACGGCTATCCAAACACGGAGTCGCCCGAAGGCAAGTCGCTCAGCGCAGGCCGGCTGCGGCGATCCATTCGCGCGCGAGATCGTGGTGCTCGCGCCAGGCGTCCCATACCGAGTCGGCCCAGCGGCGCACTGCCCCGGCGTATTCCTCCGCCGCTGCTCCGGTGACGTCGGCGATCGTGATCTTCCCGCGGACGCTCGGGACGACGGGCTTTTCGAGGTCGCGCGTTCGGGAGAGCCAACTTTGGACGCGGTCGTTCACCTGATGATCGCCGCCGTGCTCGATGGCGACCGCGAGGCCCGTCAGATGTGCGGCGAGCGAGCGTCCGGACAGGATGTACCGGTCGTGCTGACAGGCGTAGCAGTCGACGGCGAGGCGCCGCATCGCGGCATAGCGCAAGTCCTGGAACGCACGGAGGCCGAGGTCATCGAAGAGCTTCTGGCAGGCATCGCTTCCGCCGACGGCGGCACCGCATTCGGGACAGGGCTCGAGGTTGATGGCCGTCCTAGCGGAGCGAGTCCGCCAGCCGCACGAGATCGGCAATGTCGCCATGGTCGGAGACGAGCCAGTAGACGTTTCCGCGCTCGCTCCACGTGAGCATCCGGAAGTCGCCCTCACGAGGACCTTCGACAGCGAGGCCGGATACGGTTCGGACTCGAACGGGGACAAACGGCAGCGGAGGCAGCGCCTCATTCGCCAGCCGGTCGGGGATCCATGACAACAGAACGCCGGTGGTGTTTGAAGGAAGAGACAGGTACCCGGGGAACGATCCCCATTGATCGGCCGGCGCAGCGAACACGGACGCGCCGTCTGAGCTAAAGAGCATCCTCGACACTCGCGCCGCGGCGGGCGCCGTTTCCGGGGTCGCCGCGGGCCCGTCGCGACCGACGCCGGCGCTGCCGATCGCAAGACACAGCGCAAAGGCCAGAGTGAGCGCGCGCCGCCGGTCGCGTCCCGGCGCCGACTCGACGTCGTCATCGAGGTCGACGATCACACCGCTAGTACCCGACGTAGACGACCCTCTGCTCGCTGAAGAAGTCGAACGCGGCGGTCCCGCACTCGCGATCGCCGAAGCCGGAGTCCTTCACGCCGCCGAACGGCACCTGCGCTTCCCCACCCACGGTCGGGATATTCACATGCAGCATTCCAGCCTCCGACTCCTCGGCGTAACGGAAAGCCGTGCTCAGGTCGCGCGTGTAGATGGACGTCGACAGGCCGTAGCCCACCGAGTTCGCGGCGGCGAGCGCGCTCTCGAAGTCGTTCGCGGGGATGATGCTCACGACAGGGCCGAAGATCTCCTCCTGCGCGACGCTCATGTTCGTGTCGACGTCGGCGAAGATCGTCGGCTCGACGAAGTAGCCCGCCTTCAGGTCCGGCTTCGACGGCGCGCTGCCGTCTCGCACCACGCGCGCGCCCTCGCGTTTGCCAGCGTCGATGCGCTCGCGGACCTTGCGGAGCTGCGTGTCGTCGACGATGGGCCCCAGACGCACACCGTCCACAAGGCCGTCGCCGGCCCGCCAGGTGTCCGCCTTCGCCGCGAGGAGATCCGTGAAGTCGACGAGGCGCGAGCGCATCACGACCGCGCGGCTCGTCGCGGTGCACCGCTGCCCGGTCGCTCCAAACGCGCCGCCGGCCACGCTCTCGGCCGCCTTCTCGAGGTCGGCGTCGTCCATAACGATGACCGCGTTCTTGCCGCCCATTTCGAGCTGCACTTTGCAGAGACGCTGCGCAGCTTGCGCGTAGAGCCGTCGGCCAACAGTGTTCGATCCGGTGAAGGAAATCGCCATCACGCGCTTGTCATCGATGATCGCGCGCGACAGCGCGTCGCCCGGGCCGAGCACCATGTTCAGGACGCCCTTCGGGACGCCGGCGTCGACGAAGCACTGGACGACCTGCGCCGCACAGAGCGGCGTCAACGTCGCGGGCTTGAAGACGACAGCGTTCCCTGCGACAAGCGCCGGCGCGATCTTCCACGCCGGGATGGCAACCGGGAAATTCCACGGCGTTATGCAGGCGACCACCCCGAGCGGGTCGCGAACCGTGTAGATGAACGTGTTCCGTTGTGTCGACGGGATCGTCTCGCCGTTGAGGCGCGACCCTTGACCCGCCGCGAAACGGACGTTCGCGACGGCACGATCGACCTCGGCGAGGGATTCCGGGAGGGTCTTCCCCTCTTCCTGGGTGAGCAGCCGCGCGAGCTCAACGCGCCTGAGCTCCATCAGATCGGCGGCTTTTCGAACCATGTCGCCACGCTGCGGCGCGGGTGCTCGGCGCCACTCCGGATACGCGGCCGCGGCGGCGTCGATCGCGCGGACCACGTCCTCCGGCCGCGAAACGGTCGCGTCTCCGAGCGACTCGCTGCTGCGCGCCGGGTTCACATCGCGCACGTGCTCCCTCGAGGTCGACTCGACCCACGCGCCGCCGATGTAGTTCAGTGCGGACTGAGTCGCCACCGTCATGGTTTCACCATGTCGTCATACATGTCGGGACGGCGATCCCGGTAGAACTGCCACGTGTTGCGGACCTCGCGCACCAGATCCATGTTCAGGTCCGCGACGAGAAGCTGTTCATCCTTTTCCGAGGCCTGCGCGATGATCTTCCCGCGCGGGTCCGCGAAGTAGCTCGAGCCGTAGTAGTCGTTCGGTCCGAACTCGTTCTCCTGCCCCACCCGGTTGATAGTCCCGACCCAGTAACCGTTCGCGATCGCGTGCGCCGTCTGCTCGATGAACCAGAGATGCATCGATAGCCCGCGCGAAGTCGCGGACGGGATGAAGACGAGCTCGGCGCCGTGGAGGCCGAGCATGCGCGCGCCCTCGGGGAAGTGGCGGTCGTAGCAGATGTAGACGCCGACCTTGCCGACCGCCGTGTCGAAGACGGGGTAGCCCATGTTTCCCGGCCGGAAGTAGAACTTCTCCCAGAACCCATTCACGTGCGGGATGTGCGTCTTCCG
>VBGU01000399.1 GCA_005881085.1 Chloroflexota bacterium
AGGCCTTCGGGGTGACCTCTAGCAGCTCGTCGTCGGCCAGGAACTCGACCGCGTCGTCGAGCGAGAGCTCACGGATGCCGTCGAGCTTCGCCGCGATGTCGGAGTTGCTGCTCCGCATGTTCGTGAGGTGCTTCTTGCGCACGACGTTCACCTCGAGGTCGCGCTCGCGGATGTGCTGGCCGACAACCATGCCCTCGTACACCTCGACGCCGGGATTAAGGAAGAGCTGCCCGCGGTCCTGCGCGGCGTTGAGGCCGAACGTCGTGGTCGTTCCATCCTCGAAGGCGATGAGCGAGCCGAGCTCGCGCGTCGCGATCGCCCCGGCGAGCGGGCCGTAGCCCTCGATGAGCGTGTTCATCACGCCCCGCCCGCGCGTTGCGGTGAGGAACGCCTGCCGGAGCCCGAGCAACCCGCGCGTCGGGATCTTGTACACGGCGTGCACCATGCCGTCGTCGCGGTACTTCATGTCCTTGAGCGTTCCACGGCGACGTCCGGCGAGCTCGACCACGGCGCCCAGCTCTTCCTGCGCGACCTCGATCTCGAGCTGCTCGTACGGCTCCTGCGTTTCGCCGTCGACCTCCTTGAGGATGACCTCGGGCCGCGAAACCTGGAACTCGTAACCCTCGCGTCGCATCGTCTCGATGAGAATCGCGAGGTGCAGCTCGCCGCGGCCGCTCACGACGAGCGTGTCCGCGGAGTCGGTGTCGGCCACACGGAGCGCGACGTCGCGCTCGAGCTCGCCGTAGAGGCGCTCGCGAAGCTTGCGGCTCGTGACGAACTTGCCTTCGCGCCCCGCGAACGGGCTGTTGTTCACGGTGAAGGTCATCCGCAGCGTGGGCTCCTCGACGCGGATCGGTGGAAGCGGCCGCGGGTCGGCCGCGTCGGCGATGGTGTCCCCGATCCCTGCCTCGACGCCCGCGACCGCGACGATGTCGCCCGCGGTCGCTTCATCGACTTCCTCGCGCGCGAGGCCATTGAACGTGAAGAGCTGCGTGACCTTGGCCGACGTGAGGCCGCCCTGGTGATCGATGCGCGCGACCGCCTGGCCCTTGCGCAGCGTGCCGCTCTGCAAGCGACCCACGGCGATACGCCCGATGTAGTCGTCGTACGTCGTCGTGGTCACGAGCAGCTGCGCCGGCGCCGCCGGGTCCACGTCGGGTCCGGGGATTCGATCGATGATCGCGTCGAACAGCGGCTCGAGCGTGGTCCCGTCATGACGGTGATCGGCGCTCGCGGTACCCAGGATGGCGTTCGTGTACAGGGTGGGGAACTCGGCCTGCTCTTCGGTCGCGCCGAGGTCGAGGAAGAGGTCGAAGGTCTCGTTCAGCACGTGGTTGGGCCGGGCCTGCGGCCGGTCGATCTTGTTCACGACGAGGATCGCCCGGTGGCCGCGGCGCAGCGCCTGACGGAGGACGAATTTGGTCTGCGGCATCGGCCCATCGACCGCGTCGACGAGCAGCAGCACGCCGTCGACCATGTTCATGATCCGCTCGACCTCCCCGCCGAAGTCGGCGTGGCCGGGCGTGTCGACGATGTTGATCTTCACGCCGCGGTACATCACGGCCGTGTTCTTCGCCATGATGGTGATGCCGCGCTCACGCTCCAGCGCGTTCGAATCCATCACCCGCTCGGCCATCTGCTGGTTCTCCCGGAAGATGTGGCTCTGGCGGAGCATCCCGTCGACGAGCGTGGTCTTGCCGTGGTCGACGTGGGCGATGATCGCGATGTTGCGGATGTCCGTGCGCTTCATAGACGTAATTGTCAGGCATGGAGAGCCCAGAGAAGTGAGTGTTTCGACTCGAAACAGCGTGACTTGACCCTCGTCGTAGGGTGTGCCCGGCATGGAAGGGACCTACCGACCGACCTCCGCACGGGGATCCGTCGCGATCGCGCTCCTGTTGTTGATGGGTTTACTGGCCGCGATCTCCGCGCTGCATTTTCTGTCGGCGTTCGACCTTGCGGATCGGGCGGCGAGATCAGCCCTCCGCCCCGGCGAGGCCACCGCATTCGACGACCTGACTCAGACGCTCGGTCGACTCGAGCTCGCGGGCTTGATCCTCACCGGGATCGCGTGGTTCGTCTGGCTCCATCGATCCGTCGCGAACGCTCGAAGCCTCGGCGTGCAGACCGAGGCGACACCGGGTTGGTCGGTGGGTTGGTGGTTCATCCCGTTTGCGAATCTCGTGAAGCCGTATCGGATCCTGCGGTCGCTCTTTGATGGTCTCGTCAGCGGAAGCGGCAGGATCGTCGGATTCTGGTGGGGGTGCTACCTCATCGCGGGCTTCATCTCGGAATTCGCGGCGCTGCAGCGTCCGGAGACCCTGGCCGCGCTCCGTGTCTACGCGGGGAGTTTCCTTTTGGCCGACACCCTGCGGATTGTCGCCGCGATCCTCGGGGCCCTAATGGTGTGGAGGATCGACGAGGGAACCGACGACCTCGCTCAGACCAGGGCGACGCCGAGCGCCGTGGCTCTGGGGTCGCCGAGCGAAGCTACGCCACGTTGACGACGAAGGTGAAGGTGCCGGTGACCGGGCTCGTTGACGTGTTCAGCGTCACGAGCATCCGCGAGCTGTAGATCGAGTCGCCCTCGTTCTGCGCGACGCCGGGGAAGAAGAGCTGCGACGTGTAGGTCTGGCCGTTCACGGTGACCTTGAAGTGGATGTGCTCGGTGCGGCCGGGATAGAGACCCGGGATCACGGTCTCGAGGCGGTACGCGCCGTTTGCGTCGGTGAGCTGCCACCCGCGGAGTGTGTAGCCGGAGTTGTCGTAGTTGCCGTTGCCGTCGGCCTGCCAGAAGTCGAGCTTCGCGTTCGCGATCGGCTGGCATGACTTCGAGACGACGTATCCCGTCAATGTGAGAGGGGTGCCCGCGACGCCCGCGGTGCGCAGCGTCGCGTTCTGTGGCGGATTGGCCTTGTAGTAGGGACCCTCGGTGAGCTCGACGAGCGCCTGCGCCGGGGCCGTGCACGCGAGCGCCGCCGTCGTCGCCTGCGTCGCGGTAGCCGACGACGTCGGTGCGCTGCTCGACGTGACCGTCGACGTCGCGAGCGAAGTCGCGCTCGGTGCGGCCGCGGTCGTGCCCGCGCATCCGGCGATGAGGATCGAGAGGACTGTCGCGGCGATGAGTCGCATCGCGCACATCATCACCGAGTTCGAGGG
>VBGU01000001.1 GCA_005881085.1 Chloroflexota bacterium
CCGCGCAACGACCTCGAGTCCCTCACCGAAGACGGCCTTCACGAGGTCTGGGTGAATGACCTCGAGCGGCGTGCCCTCGCGGACGATCCGGCCATCCGCGATCGCGACGATCCGCGACGCGAAAGTCGAGGCGAGATTCAAGTCGTGGAGCACGGCGCACACGGCAAGCTGCCGACGCGTCGCGAGGTCGCGAAGAAGTGCGAGCGTCGCCAGCTGATGCCCGGGGTCGAGGTGGACCGTCGGCTCGTCGAGAAGAAGCACCGCCGTGTCCTGCGCGAGGGCCATCGCAAGAACGGCGCGCTGCCGCTCGCCGCCGGAAAGCCGATCGATGCGACGCGCGGCCAGCGGAGCGAGCTCGAGTTCGCCGATAGCCCGATCGACCGCAGCGACGTCATCGGCAGATGCGCGACCGAACGTGCCGAGCCTCGCGGTCCTGCCGAGTGCTACCACCTCGCGTACCGTGAACGGGAAGAGCGTGTCGAAGATCTGCGGCACAACAGCGATCCGCCGCGCGACCGCGGATCGAGAGAGCGCTGTCAGGTCCTGACCGTCAAGAGCGACGGCTCCCACGGTTGGTCGCAACAAACCCGCGAGCACGCGCAGCAGGGTCGACTTCCCGGCCCCGTTCGGCCCGACGATCGCGACGATCTCGCCCGAGTGCACTGAAAAGGTGCAGTCGCGCAGCACGAGGCGAGGGCCGTATGCCGCGGTGACCGCGGTCGCGGCCAGGGTCGTCATACGACGATCCGCCGCGAGCGCACGAGAAGCGCGAGGAAGAACGGGGCGCCGATGAGACCGGTGATCGCGCCGACTGGGAGCTCCGCGGGAGCGATGAGCGTTCGCGATCCGAGATCCGCGAGGACGAGGGCCGCGGCGCCCGCGAGGAAGCTCGCCGGCACGAGACGCCGATGCGTCGCGCCGATCACGAAGCGCAACGCGTGCGGGATCACCAGGCCGACAAAGCCCACGAGACCGGCGAGGGCGACCGCCGCGCCGGAGAGCAGCGCAGTCGCGCCGAGAACCGCCGTCGTCGTGCGATCGGGATCCACGCCGAGCGTCGCCGCCGTCTCCTCGCCGAAGGCGTAAGCGTCGACGCGATGCGCGAGGACGAGCGCGAAGCCGAGACCGACTGCCACGATGACCGCGGCCACGCCGAGCTCCGGCCAGCTGATCACCGAAACCCCGCCCTGCAGCCAGCCCAGCACCGCGCGCAGCTGCAGCGCGAGGCGATCGCTCGAGACGAGAAGGAACGTGACCACAGCACCCGCGAACGACGTGAGAACGACTCCGGCGAGGAGGACGGTCAGCACGGTCGTACCGCCGCCGAGGCGCGCGAGCCGCCACACCAGGGTGACCGTGACGAGAGCGCCAGCGAACGCGGCGAGCGGCACGAGCGGAGCGGCCAGCCCGAGGACGATCGCGGCCACGGCGGCGAGCGTCGCGCCGGCGGACGTACCGGTGACGAACGGATCGGCGAGCGGATTGCGCAGGAGACCCTGGAGGAGCGCGCCGGCGGTCGCGAGCGATCCCCCGACGAGCGCCGCGCCGAGGACACGCGGGAGCCGCAGCTCGCGGATGATCGTGCCGTTCACGTCGTTCGACCCGAAGAGGGCGGCGAGGACGTCACGCGGGCCTATCGCGACCGCGCCGACGAGGATTCCCGCGGCCGCGCTCACGACGAGCGCGGCCACGAGGAGCGCGAGGACCGAAAGCGTGCGCACTATCGGAAGAGCTCCGGGTGGACCAGCTTCGCGTACGCCTCGGCGGCCTCGCCGACGCGCGGGCCCGGCCGATTGATCAGGTTCGGGTCGATCGTGAAGATGCGGTTGTTCTTGACCGCGGCGATGATCGACCAGCCCTGTCGTGCCGCGACGTCGCCGGGCTTCGAGGAGTACGCGTCCGCCGCGAGAACGATGATCTCGGGGTCGCTTCGGAGGATCTCCTCGGCCGAGAGCTGCGGGTACGCCGACGCGGCGCGTGCCGCGATGTTCGCTCCACCGGCGATGTCGATGAGGTCGTTGATATAGGAGCCTGGACCGACAGTGAAGATCTTTGCCGGGTCCGACGCGTCGATCTCGTGATACACGCGCGGTCGCGTGGTGGTGGTCGCGATCTTTGTCCTTACGGCGTCGACACGCTGCTGGATCGAGTGCGCGAGGGCTTCACCGTCCGAGCCGATGGCCTTCCCGAGCAGCGTCGCGGTCTTCGCGACGTCGGAGACGCTCTGGGGGTCGACGACGAGCACGTTGAGCGACGCGGACTGCAGCTTCTCGATCGTGCCGTCGGAGAACTTCACGCTGAAGACCAGGTCGGGCTTCAGCGCGACCACCTTCTCGAAGTTCACTTTGATGCCGCCGACGTGCTCGCGAGTCGCGGCTTCGGCGGGCTCGTCCGAGAAGTCGTCGACACCGACGACACGAGGACCGGCGCCGAGAGCGAAGAGGAACGCCGTGATCGACGGACCGATGGACACGAGGCGCTCGGGTCGCGCGGGAATCGTGACCGAGCGGTTCTGGAAGTCGGTGAGCGCCGCCGGGAACGGGGACGCGGTGACGGAAGGCGAAGGCGTGAGGGAGACAGCACCGCCGCAGGAGGCGAGCGTGAGGATGAGGACCGCGAGGAACGAGACGAGACGTGCGTGTGGCCGCATCTGGCGCACCCCTTTCTTGCGAAGGCGTGTATGCCGCGAGCGGATGTCCCAGGCGACCCGAGTTGAGGCGTTTGCCTTTCACGGTGGCGCGACCCTGCCGGAATCTCACCGGCTTCGCTGAAACCCCGCGTATTCAGTTGTCCGCGAGGCTCGTTAGGCGGGCACGTGCTCCTGTGTGAACCGCGCGTTGTCCGTGAGGTGTGAGGCGAAGACGCGCTGCAGCGTCATGACGTGAGCGCAGAGGCCGCTCGTATGGAAGTGCTCGCACTCGCAGTTCCAGTCATCGCCCCTGAGGGAGACGGCGTGCGTGCCGTTTTCACCGCGGAACGCGACCTCGAAGCTCCGGAAACTGATGCGTTCGGGCTCTTCGGCGTAGCGCTTCGCCTTCTCGATCTTGGAGATGAGGCTCGAGTACATGATCTCCTCCACACTCCTGATTCAGTTTGGCCTCGCCGGACGTGCCGAGTTTAGACCCGCCCCGTATCCTTCGAAACTCTGTGAAAATGCGGCCGATTTCCGGCTGGGTCCGCATGACGATCCTCTTCACCATCGCAGGATTCTTCGAGGTCGCGGCCTATGGCCAGATCACCGCGTTCACGCCGCTCTACCTGCCGCGGCTTGGCGTCGAGCTGAGCGCCGTCCCGTTCTGGGTCGGCGCGATCACATCTTTTTCGAGCGTCGTCGGTCTGCCGTTCCTGCCGTTCTGGGGAGCGCTCGCCGACCGGTACGGACGCAAGCCGCTGATCATCCGCTCGTTTGTTGCCGCGTTCGCCGCGCTCGCACTCACCGTCCTCGCGCCGAACGTGTGGGTCTTCACCTTCGCGCGCGCCGTCCAGTCGCTCGGGCTCGGGAACACCGGCCTGATCCTCGCGACGCTCGCCGAGCGCACCCCTCCCGCACGCATCGCGTTCGCCTTCGGGGTCGTCAACGGCGCGAATCCTCTCGGAGGTTTCCTCGGTCCCCTCGTCGGCGGACCGGTCATGGATCGGTTCGGTTTTCCCATATTGATCGCCGCCGACGCGGCGATCATGACCGTCGTCGTGGTGATGCTCGCGTTCGGTTATCGCGACGGCTTCGTGCCGCGGCCGGCTGGCGGATCGCTCCTACGGATGGCCGGCGACGGGATCCTTCTCATCGTCCGGTCGCCGCGCCTGCGCGCGCTCTTCCCCGCGCTGTTCCTGCTGTTCGCGGGCTGGATGCTCGCTTTCATCTACGTCCCCCTGGTCGTGGCACGCCTGTACACGGGGTCGGATCCGGCGACAGCGGTCGGCATCGTGCTCGGCGCGGGAGGTCTCGGGATCTTTGTCGCCTCACCGGTGATCGGCGCGATCGCCGATCGCTTCGGAAAGGCGCGGACGCTCTTCGCGGGATGCGCGGTGTTGGCCGCGGTCTGGTCCATACCGTTCTTCACGCGCGAGCTCCTTCCATTCACGGTCGCCTGGACCGTCGTGAACGGCCTGGCGGCGGGACTTTTCAGCGTGTCGTTCACGATGCTCTCGGCGTCCGCCACCGACGCGACGAGGGGTCGCGTCATGACCTTTGCGTATGTGCCAACGAACATCGGGTTCGTCATCGGGCCGGCCATCGGGAGCGTGGTCGCCTCGGTGGATGTATTCCTGGTGTTCCCGGCGGCGGCGGTACTCACGACCTTGGGCCTGGCTGCGGTGATCTACGCGTGGCGCCAGCCAGTCGCGATAGCGAATCCCTAGGGCCGTGGCGGCTCGTACGCGCGCCAGGCGTCGAGGCCGTGGGCCGTCGATGGCCAGGCGAGTTCTTCAAGCGGTGGCACCTTGTCCTTGCGGAAGAACGCCGCCTCGGACGCCTCGTCCGGCGCAACGCGCAGCGTGCCCGCGGTGATGTGCGCGCGGTAGATCACGACGAGGATCGGAAAACCCGGGCGCATCCAGGTCGCGAGAAGTCCGTCGAGCGCGACGTTGAAGCCCGTCTCCTCGGTGGTCTCGCGTCGCGCGGCCTCCTCGAAGGTTTCGTCGTTCTCGACGAGACCGCCGGGGAGCGCCCAGCGACCGTCGCGCGGGCCGTAGTTCAGGCGGACGAGGAGCACGCCGCCGTCGCGCTCGACGACCGTGTTCGCTCCGATCTGCACGAACATGAACTCGGCGAAGCCGCAGACCGGGCAGGTCGGCCGGTCGCGTCCGTCGATACGCGTGAGCACGAGCGGCGTTCCGTCACGGGGGCAGAACGAAAAGCGAAACTGCCCGGACTCGGCCACGATGGCAGGGGCACGGGCCCCTGATGGGGTATGGGCCCCAGGGTGTTTCAACCCTCAACCCTTAGCGAGGCGATCCTTCAGAAAGTCGATGCTGTCGTTCGGCGACGGGTCGGCGCCGTTCAGCAATGCGACGTAGAACGACACGTAGTCGGTGAAGAGCACCATCTGCAGGACCTCGGAGAGCATGTTCCGTCCCGCAAATTGCAAGGTCTTGTGCGGGATCCGCGCGCGATCGAGCAACTCGCGCGTGACCTCGAAACGCAGCTTGTGCCGCGGGTTGTCGCGATCGCTCCGCAGGAGCAGGACGGTCAGTGCCTCTTTGGCGATCGGCGGATGCGGGAACCCGACCACCGCGTTGTGGTTCAGCTCGGGCATCACATCGAACGCCGCCCAGTTCTTGGCGTTCTCGTTCCACTGGCCCTTTGCGCGCCTCGCCATGACCCCCATGACGCCTGCGCCGTACATGAACGGGACGCGGCCGAACAACTCGATGGCGACCTTCTTGGCGTCGTTCGTCTTCGCGCCCTCATGGACGCGCTCTTCCAGCTTCGCGAGGTCAGCGAGCGCCGCCTCGATGTCGTCGGCGAGATCGCGCACGAAACCGAGCCTCGACAGAGCACCGAGCACGAGCCCGAGCGAGTAGCCGAGCGTCGCGCGGGGCCGGGCTTTGTAGCTGAACGTGATCACCGGGTAGTTCGACGCGCGCGCGAGCTCAACAAGCTTTCCTCCCGTCGTGATCGCGAGGATTTTCGCGCCACGCTTGCGCGCCTCCTCGAACCCAGACAGGGTCTCCTCGGTATTCCCCGAGTAGCTCGAGACAATGACGAGCGAGTCGCGACCGACAAAGGCCGGGAGCCCGTAGTCGCGGTGGACCATCGCCGGGATCTTGAGCTCTTCAGTGAGCAGCGCGAGCGCGAGATCTCCCCCGATCGCCGATCCGCCCATGCCCGCGATGGTGATATTGCGTACGTCGGCGTATGCCGGCGGAAGCGTGGCCTTGCTCGCGATGGCCCACGCGTCGCGCACCTGCTTGGGAAGATCCTTGATGCGGCCGAGCATGTCGTCGGGGTCCGCCGCACGGATGCGCTCCACGCTCTCGATCACCGAGGTGTCGTGGCTCTCTGCTATCGCCATCGCTAAGCCCCCTTCACGATCTTCACGCCGGCATCGAGGAGCGGCGCGAGCTCGCGTTCTTCTTTTGTCTCCGCGTAGACGCGGACGAGCGGCTCGGTCCCGGAAAGGCGGATGAGAAGCCACGAGCCGTCGTCGAGAAAGAACTTCGTTCCGTCGTTCGTGTCAAGGTGCACGATCCGTGCGACGGCGTGGCCGGCGAGCTTTTCGGGCGCGACCTCGCGGAGCGTCCGCATCGTCCGCTCCTTCACCCCCGCGTACTCGGCCGCGCTGAAATGCAGGTCGCGCCGTAGATAGAAGGACGGGCCGGCGATCTTCATGAGCTCCGCGATGAGATCCGACGGCTTCTTCTTCGTCTTCAGCATGAAGTCGAGGAAGAAAAGGTCGGCCACGATGCCGTCGCGCTCGGGCAGATGCATCGCGAAGCCGAATCCGCCCGATTCCTCGCCGCCCATCATCGCGCCGGTCTCCTGCATCTTCGGCCCGATGTACTTGAACCCGACCGGGACCTCGTAGACCTTCACGCCGTAACGCTCGCCAAGACGATCGACCATCGATGTCATGTTCACCGTCTTGACGACCGGCTGGCGAAGACCGCGGACCTCGCAGAGGTACCACATGAGGAGCGCGTAGAGGGTGAGCGTCGTGACGAAGTGGCCCTGCTCGTCCGCCAGCCCGGCGCGGTCCGCGTCGCCGTCGACCGCGAGACCGACGTTGGCGCGCTCGGCCGGGATCCGCCGCAGGAACTCGTCGATGTTCGGCGGGATGGGCTCCGGGTTCACGCCGCCGAAATAGGGATTGCGCTCGGCGTGGAGCTCGACGACCTTCGTCTTACCGCCACCGATGAGCTTGGGGAAATACCCGCTTGCGCTGCCGAACAGTGTCTCGCACACGACCGTGTATCCGGCGCCGCGGAACGCGTCGAGATCGAAGAGCTCGGCGACGTGCGCGAGATAGTCCGGTGCCGGGTCGAACTCCTCGATGCGGCCTTTCTTCTTCGCCTCGTCAAACGGGATGCGCCGCACCTTGTCAGGGTGCGCCTGAAGCGGGTGGATGATCGCTTCGAGCTCCTTGAGCATCGCCGGGCCGCCCGCGGCTCCAGTCTCGGCCTTCACCTTGAAGCCGTTGTCGGTCCAGGGGTTGTGGCTCGCCGTGATCACGATCCCGGCCTTCGCCTTCCGGCGCATGGTCGCCCACGAGAACGATTGCGTCGGCGCGGCCGCGGTCGCGAGATGCACGTTCACGTCATGGGCCGCGACCACTTCCGCAGCGGCAGCCGCGAAATGCTCCGACGCGAAACGGCGATCGAAGCCGATCACGACGCCGCGATCGGCGCCGCCGTTCTTCACCACCCACTCGGCGACGGATTGCGCGCACACGCGGACAGCGTCGAACGTGTACTCGTCAGCAATGCGGGCTCGCCAGCCATCGGTCCCAAAGACGATGTTCACCGATACGGGGGCTGGGGGGCATAGCCCCCCAAGGTCTTGGCATACACCTGAATAGCGGCCCTCCAGTGATCGAGCGTATCGCGGAGCGAGTCGGCGAGCGCGATACGGGGCGACCAATCGGTCTTTTGCCGAAAACGCGTGGCGTCGAGGGCGATGCGGGTGGGATCGCCGCCGCGGACGCGCGAGGGGTCGAGCTCCGCGCGGACCGGGATGCGCGCGAGCGCGATCAGGATGTCGAGGATCTCCGCGATCGCGACGGCGCGGCCGGTACCGACGTTGAAGGTGCCGCCCTCGGCTAGCCCCATCGCGGCCGCGTAGGCGCGAGCCATGTCGCGGACGTCCAGAAAGTCGCGTTCGGCGTCGAGGCGACCGTGGCGCACCACGGGCTCGGCGAGACCGGCCTCGGCCTCGGCGATCTGCTTCGCGAATGCCGAAGCGGCGAGGCCCGGGTGCTGTCGCGGGCCGTTCTGGTTGGCGGGTCGCAGGATGGCGACCGGCGCGCCGTGACGCGCGGCGAACTCGCGGGTTAGCGCCTCGGCCGCGACCTTGGTGGCCGAATAGACATTCGCGGGGCGGATCGGCGCCTCCTCGTCCACGGGAACGCGGTCGGGAGCGCCGTACACGTCGGCGCTCGACGCGAGCACCAGCCGCGTCGTCGGATACCGCTCGAGGGCCGTGAGCACGGTCGCGGTGCCAAGCACGTTGACCCGGACCGCGGCGACCGGGTCCGCCGCGGCGAGCGTCGGAACGGCCATCCCGGCCAGATGCACGATCGCGTCCGCTCGCGAGCCGGCGAGCGCACCTTCGACGTCGTCTAGCCGCGTGATGTCACCTTCATGGATACGCACGCGGTCCATCACCGCCACGAGGTTTCTGAAGGGCGGACGTTCGTGCGCGAGACCGTGGACCTCGTCGCCGCGCGACACCAGGTGCTCGGCGAGGTGACTCCCCGCAAAACCGGTGATGCCGGTGATCAACACGCGGAGCACGGCGGCATCGTGCCACGTATGGTTTTCGCATGCCCCGATCGGTTCTCACGCCGCTTGCCGCGTTCAGCGTCGCGCTTGCGTGGAGCGGTGGGTGGATCGCGGGAAAGCTGGGCGTCGCGAGCGCGCCCCCGCTCGAGTTCTCGGCGATCCGCTTCATCATCGCGTCCGGGGCGCTCGCGTTCATCGTCGTGGCGACGCGGACTCGCATCCGAAGAGACGCGCTCGGCCCGGTCGTTCTGTCCGCGATCTTCGGCTACCTCGGCTATAACGCGTTCGTTTTCGTCGGCCTGACGATGGCGCCGGCATCCGATGCCGCGCTCATCGTGCCGACGACGATCCCGGTCCTCACCGCGATCGCGGCGTCGTTCTTCGGCGAGCGGGTCACCACGACGAAGGTCGCGGGGTTCGCGCTCGCGTCGATCGGTGCGGCGCTCGTGATCGCAGCCGGGCAGACCGGCGGCGAGGTCTCGTCGCAGCGCCTCCTGGGCGATGTGCTTCTGCTCGTGGGTGCGGTGTGCTGGTCGATCTACACGGTGCTCGGGACGATCACGCTCCGCACGCGCTCGCCGATCGAGGTGGTCGCGCTCGCCGCCGCGATCGGCGCGCTGCTGCTTCTGCCGTTCGGGTTTCTCGAACAGGGCTACCGCGACGTCCCGACCTGGAGCGCGGGTGTGTGGGTCGACGTCCTCTTCTTAGCGCTCGTCGTCACGGTCGGGAGCTTCACCCTCTTCTATTGGGTCGTGCGGCGTGTCGGGGCGGGGATAGCCTCGATGTCCTCGTATTTCGTGCCTGTTCTCACGCTTGCGCTGGCGGTCGTGCTGCTTGGCGACCGGCCGGAGGCGCTTCAGCTCGTGGGAGGGCTTGTCATCCTGGCAGGCGTGCGTCTGGCGACTCTCCGGCTGCGCGAAGGCCAGCCTGTGCCGGAGGGCGCCGCCTAACTCCTAGGGCGCTCGTATGACTTCGGACAGGCCATGACGGACGCCGACCGCACTCCGGGTGACCAGAATTCGAGACACATGAGGCGCCTTGGAGCGCTTGCCGCGTTGGTGGTCCTGGCCGCGGCTTGTTCCTCCGCCGCACCGATCACCCCGCCCTCTTCTTCGCCCGCCGAGACGCAGTCCGCGACCCCGGCCGTCGAGATGGTCGACAAGCCCGTGGCGACCGCACCTGTCCCGACGCCGGCACCGCCTCTCCTGAGCGTGCCGGTCCTCACCCGGCCTGTCGTGACGCTCGATCGTCGCGCCTTCCCGATCGGACCCGTGCAAGGCTTCGTCGGCCCGTCCACCGACGACACGGGTCTGGTCGCGGCGAACATGCCCGAGATCGCGAGAACCTACGCCGACCTCCTCACCAAGTACGCGAACCTTCCGCAAACGGGGCAGGCGGACCTTGACAACACGCGCATGCAATTCGAAGCGATGCATGCCGCACCACGCTACGTCGAGGTCTTGCGTCGCTGGCTCGCCTATCGCAGCGCCGACGACCATGTCACCGTCGAGATCCGTGACATCGCGCTCGACCGTGCGTACGCCAAACCCTGGGGGCGCCAGGCGATGATCGAGCTCCACTTCGTTCTGGTGGATCAACACACAGGCAGGATCAACGGCCCGAGTACGGAAGAGCGCCCGGTCAGGCTGCGCATGAGCGTCGCCGGGAACTGGCAGATCGTCGACGCCTTCGACGCGACTGCAGGCCGGTGGCTCGAGGGCGAGTCGCCGCGATACTCGGCCTTCTCCCTCGAGAACGAGGTCGCCGATGTCGTCGCCGAGTACCTGAGCGCAGAGAGCTTCGCGCCCGGGGTGTGGCCAAGCGGCGCGGTGAGGCCACCGACCACCGCCTTCTGGAAGGCGCGGAACGATGCGCTGAACGAGATGAACCGACTTTTCACGTCCGGGACTCTGGTCGACCGGCATTTCGAGGATGTGACCGCGCGCATCGTGCGTTTCGACCCCGCCACGTACGTCGGGGACGGCGTGCTGACCGTGTCGGTCGCGGGAAAGCTCGTCGAGATCGCGGCGGACGGCACCAAACGCACCGTTCCGTTCACGCAGCCGCTCAAGTTCCTGCGCACGTACGGCGGCTCCGTGAGCTGGTTCGCGGCCGACGCGCAGGAGTCGGACGGCTCGTGGGATTCAGGCGGTGTTCTCGCGCTCTCGGAGATCGATCGGACATTCGGCTGATGACCGTCTAGCCGGCGGTCGCCGGCAAGCCCAGCTGAGGCCCCGCCCCATAAGGCCCCTACCCCTGGGCTCGCTCGCACGACCGGTATTAATCTCGCCCGCATGGATCAGCGCACGTCACCCGAAGAGTTCGGCCTTCTCTTCAAGCGCTTCCTCGATGACATCGTCAACCGCGCGGAGGTTCCCGAGGGGCCGCTCCTGAAGCGTCTCCGCGAGCATCTCGGCGGAGAGCTGACGCGGATGCCGGTGATCTCCGAGGAATTCGAGCGCTTCCAGCAGGCGAACCTGCAGGTCGCGATGGATGCGTACCTCGAGCAGCCCGGCCACAGCGCCGACCTCATCGGGCTCGCGGCGGAGAACAAGCGCAACTGGGGGCTGGGCCTGTCGGACTTCGTTAACCGCGGGACCTCGCCCTACAGCCTCCGTCTCGCCGAGGGCCCAGTCGACTACGTCAACTTCCACCTCGACAACGACCGGGTTCTTCCCGTCGTGCAATTCGGCCTCTACCTCGTGAAGGCCGACGGCGTGCCGCTCATCGCGTTCGTCACCGGACCGAACGAGAACATGGGCCCGCAGCGGGCCCGCGCGCGCGTCGAGGTGATGGCAGCGGATCGCGCGACCGCGCAGCGCTTCATTGCCGAGATCACGAACCTCATGAGCGAGCGCAACGTCTACCGCGGCAAGGTCGTCTCGCTCGGGCCGCAGCAATTCGGCTTTGGCGCCCAGACGATCATCACGTTCCACCGGCTTCCAAAGGTGGCGCGCGATGACGTGATCCTTCCAAGCGGTGTCCTCGATCGCATCGACCGCCACGCGATCGCGTTCAGCGAGCACGCCCTCCAACTCACGGCCTCAGGCCGCCCGGTCAAGCGCGGACTCCTGCTTTATGGCGCACCGGGTACCGGAAAGACGCTGACCGTCATGTATCTCGCCGGCCGAATGCACGGACGCACCGTGCTCCTCACGACCGGCCGAGGCCTGGGATTCATCAGCGCCGTCGCGCAGATGGCGCGAATCCTCGCGCCGAGTACAGTCGTCGTGGAGGACGTGGACCTCATCGCCCAGGAGCGCGGGATGCCTGGCGTGCAGACGCAGCCGCTGCTCTTCGAGCTCTTGAACGAGATGGATGGACTTCGGGACGACGTCGACGTGCTCTTCATCCTCACCACCAACCGCCCGGACATACTCGAGCCGGCGCTCGCGGCACGGCCCGGCCGCGTTGACCTCGCGGTCCCCCTGCCGCTGCCTGACGCGGACGCGCGGCGCAGGCTGTTCGCGCTCTACGCGCGAGGCCTCGACATGATGGTCACCGATCTCGACAAGTTCATCGTCCGGACGGAGGGCGCGAGCCCCGCGTACATCAAGGAGCTGCTGCGGAAGGCGGCGGTCTTCGCGGCGATCGACGGCAACGGGGCGGGTCTGCGCGTCACGGACAGGCACCTCGACCAGGCGATGGACGAACTCACGGAGGGCGGGCGCCTCGCCGAGCGGATCACCGGGTTCACGCGGCCCGGCGAAGAAGGACCGCCACCCGGGCCGATGGGGCCGAGCGGGTTTCCAACAACCGTCGTGCGGAGAGCCGGCTAGACGTACTCGGGACGCGCGATCAGCAGACCGCTCTCGCGATACACCGGCAAAGCGAACGCGAAGCGGTCGACCTCGAGCGCGAGTTCGGCGTCGCGTCGCGGAAACCACTCCTCCCAGACCGTGTCGTCGCGCAGATCGAGCGACGCCTTCGCGATCTCACCGCGCAGGCGCGCCGCGATGAATGCCGCGCCGAGCTCGTCCTCCTCGCTCCTCTCCTGAGCGGAGCTCCCCATGGCGACCACCGTGACCACGTCCGCGTTCGCGAGATACCGCGCCGTCGCGCTCGCGATCACGAGGCTGCCGAGGAGGACCTCCGCAGCTCCGGTCGCGGCGACGACACCCTGCGTGCCCGAGCTCGTGCGCTGCACCACGCGGCGTCCGGTGAGATCGAGCTTCTCGATCGCCGACGGCGAGTTGCCAACATCGAAGCCGGGGATCGGCCGGCCGCCGATCTCGCCGGTCAGAAAGAGGCGCGGATCGCGACGCTTCATCGCAAGGGCCTGCTCGTGATCGGCGACGAGCACGATCTCGCGGGCCCCAGCCGCGATGCAGAACGCCGCGGTCGTGAAGGCGCGGAAGACGTCGACGATCACCGCGTGGCCCGTCGCCAAGCGAGCTCCCTCGAGCAGGGACGTGACGCGGACGTTCAGAGAACTGCGGCCTTGAATGGCCGGCGTCCGCTCTGGAATCGCTCCAGCGAAAGGTCGCCGATGTCGATCGTGCGCGCGCGGCCGTCGAGCATCTCCTCGACGACGAGCTGTGCCGTCGCCGGCGCGTGCATGAAGCCGTGGCCGCTGAATCCCGCCGCGATGTAGAGGCCGGCAACACCGGGCACGGCACCGACGATGGGATGGTCGTCGGGCGTCATCTCGTAATAGCACGACCACGAATCGACGATCCGCAGTTCCACGAACGCCGGGTGCCGCCACGCCGCGCGGGCCCGCACCCACGGCTCGAGCGACGCCGGAACCTCGAGCGGGGCGAACTCGCCGGGATACGCCGACGGCGCACCCGCGGGTCCCTTCTCTTCCTTCCCATCCGCGGTGAGGTTCGGCATCGCAAATCGCTGCGCGGCGCCCTTCGGCCGGAAGTGAAAGCCCGACTCCCACTCGATGGTCAGGGGAATGCGCGCGAGCTGCGGCAGCGGACCCGACTGCATGATCGAGCGCCGATAGGGCCAGATCGGGACCGGCACCGCGGCGGTCGCCGCGAGCGCGGCCGTCCAGCAACCGGTGGCGAGGAGGACACGGTCCGCGCGCACGTCGCCGGCCCCGGTGCGCACGCCGGTGACGCGATCCCCGTCGCGGAGGAGCGACTCGACCGCGACACCCTCGCGAAACGTCGCACCGTCGAGCTGAGCGGCGGCGGCGAACCCAGCGAGGGCCACGAGCGGATCGCCGTATCCGTCGCGCGCGCCGAAACGACCGCCGAACACGTCGTCCACGCGGATCCCGGGCACGAGCTCAGCGATCTCGATGCGGCTCACCATGCGAACGCCGGCGCGCATCCGCTCGTAGAGCGGCATCGGCAGACGCAGCTCGGCGACGCCGACCTCGGTGTTCGCGATGAAGAGGTAGCCGCGCTCCTCGAAGTCGTGGCGCGAGCCCGTGCGGTCCTCGAAGTTTCGCCAGAACGCGGTGGCGAGCTGCGACATGCGGATGTCGAGCTCGTCGACGAACTGATGGCGGATGCCGCCGAGCCCGCCCTTCGTCGTCCCGGCGCCGAGCTGATCGCGCTCGAGGACGAGCACGTCAGTCTCGCCTCGGTCGCACAGGAAGAACGCGACCGCGGCGCCTATGACGCCACCGCCGACGACGATCGTCGACGCCGTCCGCGGAAGGTCGGTCAGCCGTCCACCTCGTCGAAGCGAAGCTTGCCCTCTGCCTCCGAGATGCGCCCGAACCGTGGGAGATCGTGCGTGAACCCGACGATCCACCGCTCATCGATCGCGCGCCGCAGGATCAGCTTCTTCGCGGCGAGCGTGTCGAGCGGGAACAGGTCGAACGCCGGGATCCACGGGAGAGGCAGATGGTGGCGGTCTGGCAAGAAATCGCTCGAGAAAAAGAGCGTCGTATCGCGGTCGGTCACGCGCACAGTCTGCGTGCCACGGGTGTGGCCCTGGACCCGGTCGAGGCGGACGCCCGGAAGTATTTCGACGGATTCGTCGATGAGCTCGAGCTTCCCCGCGGCCTCCAGCGGCGCGTAGTCGTCGGGGAGGTAGCTGCCGCGCGTCCGCTCGTTCGGGGCGATCGCATCCTCCCACTCGCGGCGCTGGAACACGTAGCTCGCCCGCGGAAACGTCGGGACGACCCGCTCGCCGTCGCGGTAGGTGTTGCCGCCGCAATGGTCGAAGTGCAGGTGCGTGTTGATGACGAGCGTCACCTCCGCAGGCCGCACGCCGAGCGTCTTCAGCTCATCGAGGAGGCGCGGCGGATCTTCGATCCCGAAGTTTTGCTTCTGTTTATCGGTGAGCTTCGGCCCGGCGCCGGTCTCGACAAGGACGACGTGATCGGCGTCGCGGATGAGCAGGCAGTTCATGTCCATCGTCACGCGGTTGCGCTCGTCGGACTTCTTCTGCCGCTCCCAGAGCACCTTCGGGACGATGCCAAACATCGCGCCGCCGTCGAGCCGGAATACACCGTCGCTGAAGATCCGCACGTCGAAACGACCGATGCGCACGAGGCGTCAGTATGGGCGGCCGTGGAGATACGCGACCTTCGCGAGAGCGACGGCGACGAGCTTCGCGCGCTTTGGCGCGCTTGCGGGATTCGCGACCGGCCGGGCGATGACGATGCGTCGCTCGCGGCAATGGCAGCTCGGAACCCGGGCCTGTGCATCGTCGGCTGCGACGGCGGTCGCATCGTGGCCTCCGCCCTCGCCGGCTTCGACGGCCGCCGCGGCTGGTTGTATCACGTCGCCACGCATCCCGAAGCGCGTCGCCGCGGGATCGCGACGCGTCTCGTGCATACGATCGAGGAGCGACTCCGCGGCGTGGGCTGCCGCAAGCTCAACCTCATCGTCTGGGAGGGCGAGGAGGACGCGATCGCGTTCTGGGCAGGCATCGGCTACTACCGCGAGAAGACCATCGAGTTTGCCAAAGTGCTCGTCACGGAGTGAGCGGCATCGAGCCGGTCCAGAAGCAGTTCGGCCGCGCAGCGGCCGCGTACGTCGAGAGTCCGAACCACGCGCGCGGAGAGGACCTCGACCGCATCGTCGCATTGGCGACCGACCACGGCGGCGAGCGCATCGTCGACGTCGGCACCGGCGTCGGTCACACGCTCCGCCGCGTCGCGCCGAGTTTTCGAGCCGCGGTCGGGGTCGACGCGACGCGCGAGATGCTCGAGGCGGGTCTGGGCGTCCTCGCGGGCGCCGGCGTGAAGAACGCGCTGCTCATTCAGGCCGACGCGACCGCGCTGCCGATCGCGTCGGAATCGGCGGACGTCGTCACGTCGCGCCTCGCCGCACATCATTTCGCCGACGCGGCCGGCGCGTTCCGCGAGATCGCGCGGATCCTGCGACCCGGCGGGCTGTTCGTCCTCGTCGACAACTACGCGCCGGACGAGCCCGAGCTCCAGCGCTTCATCAACGAGGTGGAGACGTTGCGCGACCCGTCGCACGTGCGGAATCACACGGTCGCCGGATGGCGCGGGCTGGTTGAGCGGGCCGGGCTGCGAACGACGGTCGACTCCGACACCGCGATCACGAAGCTCACCACCGAGAACTGGCTCGAGCGCTCGCAAACCCCGCCGGACCGAGCTGAGGAAGTGCGGCGGCGGCTGCGAACGGCCTCGCCTTCCGCCGTCGCGGCGTTCCAAATCGCACGGACCACGTTCGCCGTGCGCAAGCTCATACTGATCGGACGTAAATGACCATTCCGGACCAGGACACCCGACGCGCGAAGCTGACCCCGATCCAGTACGCGGTGACCCAGGAGGCACGAACGGAGCCGCCATTCACGGGTGTGTACTGGGATCACCACGGCGAGGGGACGTATCGCTGCGTCGTCTGCGGCGATCCGCTTTTTGACTCGGGGACCAAATTCGAGTCGGGGACCGGCTGGCCGAGCTTCTACGACGTCGCCGAGAAGGGCCACGTCACGACCAAGGAGGATCGCTCCCTCGGGATGCGGCGCACCGAGGTCGAGTGTGGCAACTGCGGCGCGCATCTCGGGCATCTTTTCCCGGACGGTCCGGACCCGACGGGTATGCGGTATTGCATCAACTCGGCGGCCCTGGACTTCACGCCAAAAGACGTTCCCGGCGGTGAGTCCAAGCCCTAGCGCGGTTGGCACGAAGCCTGCCGCTTGCGGCCCTTGTGCGTTGGACGGCTCCCCTCCTGATCTTCGCGCTCGTCGCGCTCCCGGGTTCACCTTCAACGGCGACCGCGCGCCCGATCGTCGTCGTCGCGGCCAATCAGTCGTTCAACTGGGCGGGGTACGTGCAGGGCGCGCTCGAGAAGAACAAGACCTTCCACTCCGTCGCAGCGACCTGGATCGTGCCGACGGCGACGCCGCACCGCGCGGGCGAGGCCGAGTACTCCTCGAGCTGGATCGGGATCGGCGGCGGGTGCGTGGATGCGGCCTGCTCGATCGGGGACGACACCCTCATCCAGGCGGGGATCGGCCACGACATCGACGCTACCGGAGCGGCTGACTACTACGCGTGGTGGGAAGCGATCCCCGCGCCCCTCGTGCGGACGGCGTTGCCCGTGCGGCCCGGTGACCGCATCGCGGTTGCGATCTCCGAAGGTCGCCTGCCCGAGGTCTGGACGATCGTGATCGCGAACCAATCGACGGGTTCGCGATTCACGATCACGCTTCCCTACCCCTCGAGCTACGCGACCGCTGAATGGGTCATTGAGACGCCCGTCGTTATCACCGATTCCGGCGGCATCCAGGTGGGTCCGATGCCGAATCTCACGACGGTCCGCTTCGATCACGCACGCGCGAACGGAGCCTCGGCCGCATTCATCTCGGCGGAGCGAATGGAGCTTGTCGACTTCGACCTGACCCTGATCGCCACACCGTCGCTCCCCGACCGTAAGGGCGACGGCTTCAACGACTGCACGTACACCGCCTGCTCCGATCCCTAGACCTCCGCATACTTCCCCCGTGACGCTCACCGGAAAGCGCCTGGCATTCATCGGCGGCGGGACCATGGCCGAAGCGATGGTGCGCGGCCTGCTCGACCGCCACCTCGTGCCTCCGTCTCACGTGCTCGTCACCGGCCCGCGGCGCGAGCGGCGCGCCGAGCTGACGAAGGCGTACGGCGTCAAGGCGCTCGCATCCAACGCCGAGGCCGCGGCCGACGCGCACGTCGTCGTGCTCTCGGTGAAGCCGCAGGTCCTCGCGACAGTGATGCGCGAGCTACGCGGCAAGCTCGACGAGGACAAGCTCGTGATCTCCATCGTCGCCGGCGCGACGCTGCGGTCGCTGCGCGACGGCCTCGATCACGCAGCGATCGTGCGCGCGATGCCGAACACGCCGGCGCAGGTCGGCATGGGCGTCACCGCGTGGACGTCGACCACCGCGGTGGACGCCGAGCAGCGCGAGCGCGCGAAGGCGATCCTCGGCGCTCTCGGCGAAGAGCTCATGGTCGACGACGAGAACCTCGTCGACATGGCGACCGCTCTATCGGGGACGGGGCCCACCTACGTCTTTCTGTTGATGGAGGCGCTCGTCGATGCGGGCGTGCACCTCGGCTTCTCGCGGCGGGTCGCGGAAGAACTCGTGCTCCGCACCGTCGAAGGCTCTGCCCTGTTCGCGCGAAAGAGCGGCCGGCACCTCGCGGAGCTCCGCAACATGGTCACCTCGCCCGGCGGGACGAGCGCGGCCGCGATCTACCAGCTCGAGAAGGGCGCATTGCGAACCGTCCTGTCGAAAGCCGTATACGCCGCGTACCAGCGAACGCGCGAACTCGGCGCCGAGGCTGAGCGGCGCGCCGAGGAGCGTCCGTGAGGAACGTCATCACGGCGCTTGTCCTTGTCCTCGCGTGCGTCGCGGGACTCTGGCTCACCTTGGTAGATGCCAGAACCGACGACACGGGCATCGAGGCCGGTCTGCTCTTCCTCGTCGCCGCGGCGCTCGCGGCGGTGCGACCCCGCGCAGCGATGGTCATCGCCTTCATCGTGGGAGCCCCGATCCCGATCTCCGAGGCCCTGCAGAGCGGCGCCTTTCCCGCGGGCATCGTGGCACTCGGATTCAGCGTCGCGGGAGCGCTCGTCGGGGCCTATCTCGGGATCATGCTGCGAAGGAGCGCGTCGTCAACAAGCCCGTGAGGCCCTAGGCCATGACGGAATGGACTTCGTAGACCTCGCCGCCCCGCTGGATCATCGCGTGACCGTCGACCGTATTCAGCCAGGCACTGGCGGCTCCGTTCAGGGCCTCGAACGTCTTCACTTCGGTGGTTCGCGGCCAGAGGAGCACGGTGCGCTCGTGGGGCGCTCCTTCCGAAAGGAAGCGTTCGAGGTCTTTGCGGTTCGCGATGACGACCGCCACGCCGGACGATGCACCACCCGGCGCGAAGCGGACTCCGCGCGGTTGCCACGCCGTGAGCCAGCTCGGAGCGGCTTTATCGACTCCGATCACCGCGATGAGCGGCTTCGGTCCGAAATCCCAGAGCCACGCGGCCGTCTCAGCAAGACACTCCGGGTCCGCGAGGGGACGCCACGTGGCGTCGGCGGGCGGGAGCTCGAGCACGAAGCGGTCGTACGCGACCTGGCTCACCTGCATGTTTAGGTCTGGAATAGCAGGCGGCCGCGCTAGCGGGGAGTCCCCGGCCAAGGGGAGAGAGGGCTAGTACAGAAGTACCGGGTGCGGAGATCATCACAGGAAGATGGAAAAGCTCACCGAAAAGCTTTGGCGAGATTTGCCCCAAGGCGTCTGGTTCGTGGCGAACGGGGCGTTCCGCACGATCAGCGCCGGGACCCGAGGGAGCGAGGTCGAAGCCTTGATCGTGTACGACTTTACCCAAGGCTCCGTCGCGATCGCGACGGTGTTCCGGACCAAGGATTGGGCGGACCGCGACGAGTTAGCCCCATATGAGCTTGGGCTCGAGAGGCTCGGCGTTCCGCTCATATTTGGCGACGCCTACGACGACACACTCAAAGCGCATGGCAGGATTCTCCTGCGGACGCGTTTCATGATCGGTGACCCCGCGGTCGTCACATCGGCCGAGCTTCGCGACTCACAAAGCGACCCCGAGCTCTTGGTCCATCAGATCGAGGAGCGGTTGAGTCGGCTGTAGCTGGCTAGGCCGATCGACGCAAGCGCGGATCGAGGGCGTCCCGCAGCGCGTCGCTGAGGAAGTTGAAGGCGAAGACCGCGCTGAAGATCGCAAGTCCCGGCCCGACGCTCATCCACCACTTGAGGTTCGGCAGGTACCGCTGCGAGTAATTGATGTCCTGGCCCCAGGACGGAAACGGGGGTTGCGGGCCGAGGCCGAGGAATGACAACGCGGCCTCTGCCAGGATCGCGAACGCTGTTGACAAGGTGGCCTGGACGATGAGCGCGTTCATCACATTCGGGAAGATATGGCGCATCACGATG
Source organism: Chloroflexota bacterium (assembly GCA_005881085.1). Lineage (GTDB taxonomy): Bacteria > Chloroflexota > Limnocylindria > P2-11E > P2-11E > 3-1-20CM-2-70-9. The sequence goes on from VBGU01000001.1 coordinate 19,765, forward strand.
CGGAGCGGCGAGCAGCCGATCGTCCGGGCCGCGACGATGAACTCCCGAGCGCGCACCGCGAGCACCTGGCCGCGGGTGAGTCGCGCGTACGCGGGTATGGCCACGATGCCGATGGCGATCATCGCGTTCTGGATCTGCGGTCCGAGCGCCGACGTGATCGCGATCGCGAGGATCAGCGCCGGGAACGCGAGGAGCGCGTCGATCCCGCGCATGATGATGAGGTCGAACTTACCGCCGAGATACCCGGCCGCGAGCCCGAGCGACGTACCGACGAGCAGCCCGATGGACACGCTGATGAGCCCGACGGACAGCGAGATACGTGAACCCCAGAGCACGCGGGAGAACACGTCACGACCGAGATCGTCGGTGCCCAACCAGTGCGTCGCGTTCGGCGACTGGAGCGAGTCGATAACGTTCACCTTGATCGGGTCGAACGGCGCGATGATCGGCGCGAACGCGGCGACGAAGAGCCAGGCAAGCACGATGAGTCCACCGACGATCATGCGTGGATTTCGCCGCAGCAGGTAGATCGTCGACGCCACCCGCTCGTTTCGGGCGCGGCCAAGAGTGAGTGGGACGGTCGTTCCGGCCATCAGGCGGCCGCCGATTCGAAGGAGATGCGCGGGTCGACCCTGGCGTACAGGACATCGACGAGCAGGGTGCTCAGCATGAACGAGAGCGCGGACACGAGGACGACGCCCTGTACGACCGGATAGTCGTGCGATGGGATCGCTTGCACGACGAGGCGGCCCACGCCGGGCCACGAGAAGATGGTCTCGGTGATGACCGCGCCCTCGATGATCGCGCCGACCTGGATGCCGACGAGAGTCACGACGGGGATGAGCGCGTTCTTCAGGGCGTGGCGCACGATCACCGCGCGCTCGCGCAGACCCTTCGCGCGCGCGGTGCGCACGTACTCGAGACCGAAGACCTCGAGGAGGCTCGAGCGCACCTGGCGGAGGTTGAGGGCCAGGCTGCCCGTGGCCAGTGTCACCGCGGGAAGGACGAGCCGTCGCAGGTTGTCGCCGACGTCGGTCGTGATGGGCACGAAGCCGCCCGGCGGGAAGATCTTTCCGGGAATGACATATGCGAACAGCAAGATGAGAAGCACGCCGAGAAAGAAGGATGGGAAGGACACGCCCATGAGCGTCACGCTCGTGGAGAGGAGGTCGACGAGCGAATTGCGCTTTACGGCGGAAACGATGCCGATCACGAGCGCGAAGCTCACGGAGATGAGGAGCGCCGCCGCGCCGAGCTCGAGCGTCGCGGGCAACCGCTCGACGATCGCTTCCGTCACACGCTGATGGTTCTGGAAAGAGCGGCCGAGGTCACCCTGAAGCGCGTGCGTGAGCCACGCGACGTATTGAATTGGGAGCGATTGGTCGAGGCCCAACTGATGCCTGATGGCCTCGAGCTGCACGGGGTCGCGGTCCTCCCCCGCGAACACCAGCACGGGGTCGACGGGAGAGATGCGCGCGAGCGTGAAGACGCCGATCGTAACGAGGAACGCGACGGGGATCATGAGCAGGAGGCGACGGATGATGTATCGAATCACTCCGTCGCCTCCGCTCTCACTCGCTCAGCGGATCACTTCGCGAGCTGTGCGGTCTCGAAACGCGGAATCCGGTCAGCGTAGGACTGCATACCGGTCACTGCCTTGACCGTGATGATCGGAGAGGTTCCGAACCCGGTCCAGACCCGTGCGGGGTCGTCGACCACGTAGATCTGTTGCGCTTGTTTCAGCAGGTCAGCGCGCTTGGCGGGGTCAGGCTCGACGCGCTGCTGGTTCATGAGCTCGTCGACCTTGGCGTTGCTATAGGAGGAGTCGTTGTTGGTCTTGCCGGTGACGACGAAGTCGTAGGTGTTGCCGTCGGGATCGAGCCGGCCGCTCCAGCCGACATCTGTCATCCCGAGATGCTTGTGGGCCTGTTGCAGCGTGACGATGTCGTTGAACAGCTGCGTCTTGATCTCGGCGGTGATGTCGGCCTTCGCGAGCTCAGCCTGGATGAGCTGCGCGCGCTGCAGGCCAGCGGGGTCACCCGAGGAGATGAGGAGCTCGAACTTGAGCGGGCCCTTGCCCACCTCGGTGACGAGCTTCTTCGCGCCTTCGGGATCGGCCTTCGGCCAGGGCTTGAAGCTCCCGTCGTACGCGAAGTGGGCCGGCGCGATCGGGCCCCAGCCGACGATGCCCACGCCCTGCGCCGGACCCTTGTCGAGGATCTCCTGCCGGTCGATCGCCATGGCGACCGCCTTCACGTAGCGCTTCTCGTTGAAGATGAACCCGGGCGCCTCGTTCGGGATCAGGCTGCCCCAGGCGAACGAGCCGGCTTCGATGTACGTGAGTGTCGAGTCCGCCTTGACCGCTGGGACGTCCTTGCCGGCGACGGCGTTCAAGACTTGCGCCTGGCCGGTCCGAAGGTTTGTCAGACGGACGTCACCGTCGAGAATCGGCTTCACGATGATCTTGTCGAGGTACGGCAGCTTGTTGCCTTGCGCGTCCTTCCCCCACCAGTCCGGATTCTTCTCGAGGGTGTAGTGGTCGTTCTTCACGGCCTCGGTCAGGATGAACGGCCCGGTGCCCGCCTTGAACGGTTTGAGCGTGAAGTCGGCGCCCATCGCGTCGACCACCTTCTGCGAGACCATCATGCCCGCGCGATCGACGAGGGCCGCGAGGAGCGGCGCGAATGCGTTCTTCAGATTGAACTTCACCGTGCTCGCGTCGACGACGTCGACGCTCGCCACGGCGGCTAGGTCACCGGTGCGCGACGAGCCCTTCGTGTTGATGTATCGCTCGATGTTCCACTTCACCGACGCCGCGTCGAAGACGGAGCCGTCGTGGAACTTGACTCCCTGGCGGAGGTTGAACGTGACGGTCTTGCCGTCGCTGGACGTCGTCCATTTCTCCGCGAGCCACGGGATGATGCTCCCCTTCACGTCGACACGGACAAGCGAGTCATACATCGCGTAGTGGATGTTTCGATCGACGAAGAGGCCCGACAGCATCGGGTCCAGGTTGCTGACGTCGTTCTCGAGCGCGAAGGTGACGGTCCCGCCGTATGTCGGCTTGTTTGCCGCCGCCGTCGGCGATGTGCCTCCCCCGCCGGTGTTCGGCGACTGGCAGGCGGCGAGCAGGATCGCGAACGAAGCGAGAAATGCCACGAGATAGCGGGCGGAACGCATAGATACCCCCTCCCGAACCGACCGGGTTTCACGGAGGATACGTCCGCCCGCTATGTCTGGTTCAGCGGTCTTCCGCGCGCTCGCCGCCCTTTCTTCCGAATGCCGGAAGGAGCGGACGCCGCCTGGTGACGATTTCCTGTTTCTCGGTGCGGGAACCGACGGGGCCCACGCCGACGCTGCGGCCGGGGACTGGGCCGGCCTCGCGGGCGACGTACGGCGCGGTGACCGGGACGACCCCGTGCGACGGAGCGAGGACGCCGCCGAGCCAACCGCCGAAGATCGCGGCGAGGAAGCCGAGCAGAGCGCCGAACGTGAGCGCGTTGCCAAGGCTGTCGACGTTGACGCCGGGAACGAGGGTATTGACGTCGTTCACGCCGAACCCTGTGAAGGCGCCGTTCACGGCGGCGTAGCTCGCAAGCACGAGGACCCCAAGCACGAACAGGCTGAAGAAAGCGGTGAGCATGCCGTGCCAGCTGGTGCGGTATCCCGCCATCCGGCCCGCGACGTAACCGCCGATCAAGTACGAGACGAAGATCCCGATGATGACGGGAACGGCGGGCACGATGTCGTTGCTCCCTAGCCCCGGATTGGCGCCGACGAGGACGGCAGCGATGGCGGGCGCGACGAGCGCCATGGCGCCGATGGTCGCGATCCATCCGCCGAGCACCGACATCCAAGAGGTGGCTGGGCGTACACGGACTGCGCTCATAACACCCTCCTGCAAGAAAAGTTCGGGGCGTAGCGGTGCAAAACGCTGGCCATCCCGTCGCCGGGCGGCCGGTTAAGCGAGCGCTGCTTTCGCGCCGGCCGCCTTCGCGAATGTCTCCGCGAGATCAGTCTTCTCCCACGGCAGATCTGCTCTGCCGAAGTGGCCGTACGAAGCGGTCTGCCGATAGATCGCGCGGCGCAACCCGAAGCGATCGATGATCGCACCCGGCCGGAAGTCGAAGTGCTCCTCGATGAGCTTGCGGATCGTCTCATCGGAGACCTGGCCCGTGCCGAACGTCTCGACGTTGAGCGAGATCGGCTGCGCGCCACCGATCACGTACGCGAGTTGGAGCTCGAAGCGGTCCGCGAGTCCGGCTTTGACGATATTCTTCGCGACGTAGCGCGCCGCGTACGCGGCGGAACGGTCGACCTTCGTCGCGTCCTTTCCGCTGAACGCGCCGCCGCCGTGTCGCGCGTAACCGCCATATGTGTCGACGATGATCTTGCGTCCAGTAAGACCGGCGTCGCCCATCGGCCCGCCGATGGTGAATGCGCCGGTCCCGTTCACCAGGTACTTCGTCTTCGAGTCCAGCCACGTGCCTCCGATGGCCGGCCGGATGACCTGCTCGCGGATCTCGTTGCAGAGGCGCTGGTAGTCGATGCCGGGATCGTGCTGCGCCGCGACCACGACGGTGTGCACGCGCTTCGGAATGCCCTTCTCGTACTCGACCGTCACCTGGGTCTTTCCGTCGGGCCGCAGGTACGGGAGCGTGCCGTCCTTTCTCGTCTTGGCGAGCTGACGCGCGACGGCATGCGCGAGCGTGATCGGAAGTGGCATCAGCTCAGGCGTCTCGCGGACGGCAAAGCCGAACATCATTCCCTGGTCGCCCGCGCCGAGCTCCATCGCGTCGATCCCTTCGCGTGCCTCGATCGACTCGTCGACGCCCTGCGCGATCTCCGGCGACTGCTCTTTGATCGCGGTGAGGACGCCGCACGTGCGGTAGTCGAAGCCGTAGTCGGCGTTCGTGTACCCGATGTCCTGGACGACGCTTCGCACGAGGCGCGGGACATCGACGTACGCGTGCGTCGTGATCTCGCCGGCCACGAGGATGACGCCAGTGGTGGTCGCGGTCTCGCACGCCACGCGCGAGTTGGGATCCTGGCGGAGGCATTCATCGAGCATCGCGTCGGATACCTGGTCGCAGAGCTTATCGGGGTGTCCTTCCGTCACGGACTCGCTCGTGAAGAGCACGCGGTCCGCCGACTTGAACGACTCGGTCATCAGGTTCCCGCCTTCCACGACCGCGCGTACTCGGCCTGCGCCGCGGTCATCTTGTCGATGTTCATGCCCATGGCCTCGAGCTTCCGGCGCGCGATCTCCTCATCCAGCTCGCGGGGCACAGGGTAGACCCGCGGCTCCAGCTCCTTGCCGTGCTGCAGGAGGTACTCGACGGAGAGGACCTGGTTCGCGAAGCTCATGTCCATGACGGCGGCCGGGTTTGCTTCGGCGGCCACGTGGTTCAGGAGCCGGCCTTCCGCGAGGACGAACACCTTCTTATCCGGCAGCTGGTACTCCTCGACGAAGCGCCGGATCTCGCGCCGTCCTTTCGCCATCTCGGCGAGCGCGCCGAGCTCGATCTCGTCGTTGAAGTGACCGACGTTCGCGAGGATCGCGCCGTCCTTCAGCAACGCAAAGTGCGGCCGGCCGATGACGTTGAGGTTCCCGGTCGCGGTGAAGAACACGTCACCCCGCTTCGCGGCCTCGGCGACCGTCGCGACCTGGTAGCCATCCATCGCGGCCTCGAGCCCGCGGAGCGGGTCGACCTCACAGATGGTCACGATCGCGCCCATTCCGCGGAGGCGCTCGGCCACGCCGCGCCCTACCCAGCCGTAGCCGCAGACCACCGCGGTCTTGCCCGCGAGGAGCAGGTTCGTGGCACGGAGCAGCCCGTCGATCGCCGACTGGCCGGTGCCGTATTGGTTGTCGAACATGTGCTTGGTCTGCGCCTCGTTCACGGCGACGATCGGGTATTTGAGAACGCCCTCCTCGGCCATCGCGCGCAGGCGGATGACGCCGGTGGTCGTCTCCTCGGTCCCACCCTTTACGCCGGCGAGCAGCTCGCGTCGCTCGGTGTGGAGGAGCGTCACCACGTCGGCGCCATCGTCCATCGTGATGTGGGGCTTGGTCTCCAGCACCGCGTTCATGTGCCGGTAATAGGTGTCGCGGTCCTCGCCCTTCCGCGCGAACACCGAGATTCCTTCGCGCGCGACCAGGGCTGCGGCGGCATCGTCCTGCGTGGACAGCGGATTCGATGCGCACAGAGCGACCTCAGCTCCGCCGTCGCGCAGCGCAAGCGCGAGGTTGGCGGTCTCGGTCGTGACGTGCAGGCACGCCGCGATGCGGATGCCGGCGAACGGCCGCTCTTTCGCGACCCGCGCGCGGATCTGGCCGAGGACGGGCATCTCGCGCGCGGCCCATTCGGTCCGCCGGACGCCGGCGTCCGCCAGCTCGAGATCGGTGACGTCGTGCTTCGGAGCCTTCGTCGCGATCGCCATCTATTTCTTCTCCTTGAGCGAGCCGAAGAGCCGCTCCCAGCCGGGCCGGCGCACCGCGGGCCCTTCGATAAATAGACCGTGCGTCTGATAACCGAGGCGCTCGTACACCGAGATGGCGGGCGCGTTGTCCTCGCGCACATTGAGAACGACGTCGCGGTGCTGCTCGAGTGCGGTCTCGGTGACCGCCGAGGTGCAGGATCGCGCCATGCCGCGGCCGCGATAGGCCAGGCGCGTGAGCACGTTGCCCACAGCCGCGATGCCCGACTTTGTCGAGCGGACGTGCGTGCCGGCGCCCGCGACGAGGATGTCGGCCTGGTAGACGCCGAAGTAGATCTCACGCCGCAGGCGCTCGGGGGTGAAGTAAGTGCGCGACGCGTGCCCGTAGAGGTCGATGACCGCGTCGAGGTCGTCCGCACCGAGGCGCCGGACGTCCTGGTTGATGTGCGGCCGGAACCGATTGACGTGCACGTTCATCCGCCGCATGTGGTCGACGCGCTCGAACCGATAGGTCATCTCGATCGCGCCGCGCGAGCGCGGCGGCGTCGCGAGGAGCACGCGTGGCTCGCGGATCGCCTCGCGGAAGATGGCCGCGAGCCCGTCGGACGCTCCGGTCGCGAAGCACGGACGGAACGGCAGTCCTTCGACGATCATCACGACCGCGGCGATGTCGCCATCGCGGCGAGCGATCCACCAGCGCGCACCCTCGATCTCAGGCTGGTCGATGTCCGCGAGGGCGTACGCCGCCATGAGGCGATCGCGCTCGAGGAACGCGCGCGCCTCGTCGGCGGACGCGCGAGCGTCGATCTTGATCTCGGGAAGCGACGGGGCCGCGGTCATCGGTCCTCCCTTATATGGGACTGGGACCAAGCGGGCCTCCGCCGGTCGCTACGTGAACGCCAAGTGTACCGCTCTCGGTGCCTCGACCGCGCTCAGTCGGTCAACGCCAACCTGGGCGAGATGGGGTTGGCGTGGGTGTCGCGCTTCCGGTCGGCCGGGGCGTCGCCGTGGGGCTGGGAGTTGGCGTCGGCGTGCGCGACGAGGCGGAAGTCGGCGTGGGAGTCGGCGTGCTCGTGACCGCGGGCAACACCACGCGGAAGGGCTGCCACTCGTGGGTCACCGTGCTCAAGGCCACGCCGACGATGACGCTGCCGTCGTCGGAAACGCCGGTCGCCGCATACAGCAACCAGTTATCCAGGCCGATTACGCCGCGAGACTGCAGCTCCGTCTTGAGATCGCGCATGCCCGTCTTCGCCGTCCACCAGAACGCGTGATCTGACGCGCTGCTCCCGCTCGTGAGGGACCATCCAACGATGACGCTGCCGTCGCGGGACGCCTCGGCCGCGTGGCTCATCGGGCCGCCGAGCGTGCCCATGTCTCTCATGCCGATGGACGCCGTCCAACGGAATGCTCGCCAGAAACCAGTCTGGTCACGCGCCTCGCCGACCACGGTCGCGCCGTCGCCGGAAATGCCCCAGGCGATGCTCTCGGTCCCACTGGTCACGCCCAGGTCCTTGATGCCCCCAGCGGGCGTCCAGCGGAACGCGTGCACGAACCGGTTCCCGCCCGCGGTCTCGGAGTAGCCCACGGCGATCTGGCCGTCGGCCGAGACATTGTTCGCGCGGGTCGATAGGCCCCCGAGCGACCCGAAGTCGTTCGTCGTGCCGGGCGCGCTCGATACCCACCGTTGGTAATCGACGACCACGGTCCCGTCGGCGTTCACCGCAGAGCTGTCGTAGAGCGGGATCTGCTCGACGCCTGACCCTATCCATCGAACGGCGGTGAACTGTGACTGCCCAACCACGACGCTCCCATCGAACGATGCGTCGTTGGCGCGGGTCTGGCCGGGTCCGAGCTCGGGCAAGATCTCGTAGCCACCCTGCGCGGTCCAGCGGAAGGCCTTGTTGTCGGAAGAGTTCACCCAGGCGAATCCGACGACGACCGAGCCGTCGCCAGACACACCGTTCGCCTCGGTGTCTCCCGTTGAACCGGGCAACTGACCGAGCGTCATGAAGCTCGCGCCCGCGGCCGACGCGGGAGACGGCGCCGAAAATGCCGCGACCGCGACGAGGCTCGCGAGCAGAGCAGCCCGGGCCCACATTCCGGGGGTTATACGGGTCGCTCGCGGACTTGGATTAGTAGGAGATCAATGTCGCGATCTGGTAACCGGCGAGCTTGTCGCGTCCTTTGAGCGCGGCGAGTTCGATCAGGAACGCGAGGCCGACGATCTCGCCCTTGAGCTGCTTCACGAGCTCGATCGTGCCGGCCACTGTGCCACCCGTCGCGAGGAGGTCGTCGACGATCAGCACCCGCGCGCCCGGCTTGATCGCATCCTTGTGCATCTCGAGGGTCGCCGAGCCGTACTCGAGGTCGTACTCAACGCTCACTACGTCCCCCGGCAGCTTGCCGAGCTTGCGCACCGGGACGAAACCGACGCCGAGCTTGTAAGCGATGGGCGCGGCGAAGATGAACCCGCGCGACTCCATGCCCACAACGACGTCGATCTTTTTCCCGCCGATCTTTGCGAGGAGGCCGTCGATCGCGGCCGCGAACGAGTCCCCATCCTTGAGGAGCGTGGTGATGTCCTTGAAGAGGATCCCAGGCTTGGGAAAGTCGGGGACATCGCGTATCTTGCTGGCGAGGCGGTCGGTTTGTACCGGCACGACACAGAGAGTAGTCGAGGGGCGCGTACAAGTGCCCTGACGGTGGCTGAACACCTTTCTCGGCGGGCGTCATGGGCCGCTCTTGTGCTCGCGTTGATCGTGCCGCTTGCCGGATGCAACGGGCAGGTCCCCTCGCCCTTCGGCAGCGCATCACTCCCGCAAGAGTTTCCGTCGGACTTCCCCACTCCGCCGAGCTCCAAGCTCATCAGCGCGACGGGGCCGCTGCCTTTCGTGCCAGCGGAGATGCGCGGCATCACCGCGCAATGGACATCGACGTTGACACGTGCCGAGCTCGAGAGTTTCTACACCAAGCGCCATGCCGCGTGGGGCGTGGTCGGGAAGCCATTCACCCCGCCGGCAGCCGGTCCGATGACCCTGGGCACGATCTTCATTCTGTTGCACGACGGCGATGACATCACCGCGACGGTCGGCGTCGGCATGTCGAACATGATCGACAGCGGCACTCTCGTCCAGGCGACGATCCTCCCGGCGCGGCCCTCGCCCTCACCGCCCTAGACACGCGGCTCTGCCAAACTGCCGCCGTGCGGTTCGATCTTCACACGCATTACTACCCACCGGCGTATTTCGAGCGCATCGAGCGAAGCGGCGGCGATTTCTCTTTCGGCACGAGCCCGACCGGCCAGCGGATCATCCGGTACAAAGGCGCGCGTTTCTTCGGCGTGACCGCGCCGATGACCGACGTCGCTAAACGCCTCGAGGACATGGACCGGGTCGGTATCGACACGGAGGTCCTCTCGCTCTCGACTCCGAATGTGTACTTCGTCGAGGGGAAGGCGCAAGCGGGGGTCGCGCGACTGGCCAACGACGCGTACGCCGAGCTCGCGCAGAAACACCGCGGGAGATTCCTCGGGTTCGCGTCGATCCCGATGGACGATCCGGATTCGGCCCTCCGCGAGCTGGAGCGGGCCATGGACGAGCTCCACATGCAAGGCGTCGTGGTGCTCTCGAACATCCGCGGGCGCGCGCTCGCCGATCCTGTCTATCGGCCGTTCTTCGAGGAAGCCGACCGCAGGAAGGTCTGCGTGTTCGTCCACCCCATGATCCCGGCGGCGGCCGATGCGTTCACCGAGTACGTGCTTGGGCCGATCGTCGGCTTTCCGTTCGACACGACGGTCGCGATCGCCAAGCTCTGCTACGCCGGCGTCTTCAAGCAGCTTCCGAATATCCGCTGGCTCGTCGGGCACGCGGGCGGCGCCGTTCCCTACCTCATGGAGCGGATGGACTCAGGCTGGCGCGACTTTGCTGAATGTCGCGTCAGCATCGATCAGCCGCCGTCCTTTTATCTGAAGCAGCTCTATTACGACACCGTCACGTTCAGCCCGCACAACTTGCGCATGCTGCGCGATATCGTGGGCGCCGACCACATGGCCATGGGCAGCGACTATCCCCACCTGCTCGGATCGATCGAAAAAGCGGTGAGCTCGATCGAGGGAATGGACTTCTCCGCGGCGGAGAAGGAGCGGATCTTCGGGGGAACCGCTCTGTCATTGATAAGCTGAGCACGCCTAACAGTGGGCTCCTCATGGCACGTTCGAGGCCGACCACATAAACCTCCGCGCGCTTGACCCTCGACGACGTGCCGAATCTCCGACCGTCCTCGTTGCGGACGATGACTCGGGGCTGCGGGCGACCGCGCGGGTGGCGCTGTCGGCTCAGGGCTGGAACGTCCTCGAAGCCGCGAGCCCGGAAGAGTGCCTCGCAGTGGCCAAGGCACGTCGCCCCGAGGTACTGCTGCTCGACGTGAACTTCGAAGGACACGACCGCGATGGGTTTGCGGTGTGCCGGGAGTTAAAGGCGGCGCGCGGCACGAGATCCATCCGAGTGGTCTTGTTCACAGCGAGCGACGATCCCGAGAACCGCGCCTTCGCGAGCGCCGTCGGGGCAACCGCATTCATCGTCAAGCCATTCGGCGCGGCCGACCTGGTCCGTCTGTTGCGCGTTGTTCGTGAGCAGGCCACCGGCGAGCCCGGGGTCGGGCTCCGGCTGGTCGAGGCCGGCGTCATCACGCCTTCGCAGCTGGAAGATGCGATGACCGAGCAGCGCCTCCGGCGGACCGAGAAAACACCGCTCGGGAACATCCTCGTTCAGCTCGGGTTCGCGACGAACGACGATGTTCAGCGTGCGCTGGCCCGCGAGCGACGGTCAGCCTTTCAGAGGGATACGACCCCACGTTCGCGGGTGCGGCTTCGTGTCGTGATCGCCGATGACAACGCCAGCGTCCGCGAAGGACTCCGCGAGGTCATCTCAGCGGAGGACGACTTCGTTTTGGTCGGGGTCGCGGCCGACGGCGCCGAGGCGCTGCGACTGATCACCGAACACCGGCCCGACCTGGCGGTCCTCGACAACGACATGCCGCGACGAACCGGTCTCGACGTGTTGCGCACCGTGCACGACACCCTGCCGCAGGTCGCCGTGCTGATGTTCACGCTCGATGATTCGATTCGCGAGGCCGCGATGGCGGCCGGGGCGGTGGCCGTGCTGCCAAAGGACACGCCCATCGACGCTCTGCTTGCTGAGATCCGGCGCCATGCTGCGTCGGCGCCGAAGGTGAAGCTGCCGAGGACTGTCGTGCTGACGCGGCGCGGCGTGGATCAGGCCTGGCGGACTTTGCCACAGCGCCGGCGCGCGATCGCGGCGGTGGCCGTCCTTCTCGTCATCTACGCGGGCAGTTTCCTGCTGACCGAACCCACACTCGGAGCGTCAGCCAGTGTGCTGGCAATCCCGGTCGTGGCGCTCTGCGGCGCTCTGTTTGGGCTAGAGAGCGGCGTCGGCTTGGCGCTCCTTTCGTCGATCGTGACGGCGGTGCTCTGGCAGACCACCGGCCACCAGATCGGTGAACCGATCCTGCGCATCGGTGGCAACGGCCTGGGCATCGTCGCCCTCGTGGGCGTCGGGGCTGGATTTGGCGCGATGCGCTTGGTGCGGGGAAGGCTCGACTCGCGCGCTCGGCGCGTCGGCGCGTTCGCCGAAACCGCGCTCGCGCTGACCGCGGGATTGGATCCGAGCACGCTGGGAATGCTCGCGGAAGCGGTTTTGGAGCTGGTCCCCGGCGATGCGGCCCTCATTTACGTCCCAGTTCCCGGTGGCGGGCTGGAGCTCGTCGCGGCGGCAGGCGTCGACAAGAAAGCTCTCGGCCAGCGCCGGACGGCCGGTGCGATCGCGAAAGCGTTCCGGGAAGCCCAGCCCACTGCGCTGACCGCTCTTGATGGGACGGCGATTGACGCACTCGCGAATGCGCGGGCGGGTGTGGCCGTTCCGCTGAGCCGTCCTGGAGAGCCACCGCGCGGGGTCCTTGCGATCTTCGCCAATCGACCCGGGCCCTACCAACCGGAACAGATCCAGACCGTGACGAGCTACGCATCATTTCTCGCGGCGTTACTGGGCGCCCCTCCCGCGGCGACCGCGGTCGGTGAGGGGATACCGGCTCGCTCGTAACCGCGTCTCCGTCAGTCGCGCCTGCACGTAGTCCTTCCATGCTGGCGGCAGCACCGGTGCTGACCACGCCGGGTCCGGCCTCCAATCGGGCCAGGGTTGATCGAAAGGAGGCTCACGGCGGCGGAGCCGCTGTATCACGCGCTCGCCCTCGACACGGAAGGTGGCGGCTTCGTCCGACCTGTGTCGCCCGGTTTCGACCGCCCAGGCCAGCTCGTCCTCATCTTTCCACTGCCATGAGGAAAGGTCCGGCGCGATCACGATGTCGAGCAAGTTGTCGCGCGAATCGAACCCGATCGCGGTGCGGTGCCACGGCTCCTCGAGGTTGACGTACCAACCTCGAAAGTCGTGGTCGATCGCCCCCCAGTAGAGCCAGACCGAATGAGCATCGCCCGGTCGGTACACCGCGAGTGCCTCGTTCTCGACCCATTCGCGCAGCTCGTGCCCGCCGTCCGGCTTGACGAGCATGCGGCCTCGCGGCCCTCCGCCACGAATGCCAGTTCGACGCATCGTTGGCCATCCCGGCTTGATGAACAGCGTGATGAGGTCTGGTTTGTCGGTCACGACCGTGAAGGCGAGGACCGCGTGCACCTCGCGAAGCCGCCGCGAGACGCTGCGCCACACGATGCCTTCGCCTCGGCTGAAGCTTGCCACCGCGCGCACGTTACTGGACTCCGCGTCTGCCTCAGATCGGCTCCCCCATGACCGATTCAGCCCCGGCCGCGCGTCATTGAGGTGTGATCGGTGGGTGATCGGGCCTCCGTGGCCGACCTCCTTCGACGGCCTTGCCGACGAAGAGTCGGGCCGTTGAGGTCAAGCGGCGCGGAGTACTAGGACCCAGGCCCACACAGGACGCCAGCGGGGGGTGTGCCCGTTGCGTCCAAAGATGTGCGCGCAGTAGCCCCAACCGAACTGACATTCGGGGATACAGCGCATTGCCCCGGTCCCCGTCAGTAGCGTTGCGACGGGGTCGTCACTTATCACACTTGTAGGCAGGGTAAGAACTACCTACCAGGCGTGGGCGTGCCCGAGGGGAAGTCCGGCGATCGAGCTCCAGGCCACGGCGGCCGAGCGTCCTTCACTTTGTACGTGCTCCTCGGCCCGTCGCTCGCCGTGGGCCTCGTCCTCGCCGGATTTAGCCTGACCCGAGACTCCGGGATCCTTCGGGT
>VBGU01000397.1 GCA_005881085.1 Chloroflexota bacterium
CGTTGCGAAAAGCCTTGAGCGTCGCGAGCGCGTCGGACTGGCGGACTTCGACGCCGAAGTTCGCCTCGCCGTCGAGGGTGAGATGGCAGTGACAGTTGATCATCCCCGGCATCACGAATGGGCCGGGGGACGGAGTGACCTCGGAGCGCTCGCCGTTCGGCGTCCTTGGGATCGCGCTCCGCTGACCGACCCACACGACCTCGCCGCCATCGATGACGATCGCCGCGTTCGTCATCGTTCGCGCGCCATCGAAGAGGCCGTCGACCTCGAAGACTCGCCGCACCCTGCTGGGCAGTATCGTCCGCCGATGCCCAACGCGCTCATCGACCGTCTACGCGCGCGCGGCTTCGTGCCTCCGGACTACGAAGGTGGCGGCCTCGTCAACGTCGCGGCGACCGTGCTCGACGTGCTCGGCGTTCGCGATGACACCGACCCTCCGCCGCTGCGCGCGCTCGAGTCGTCGCTCCTGGAGGGCGTTAGGCAGGTCGTCGTCGTGCTCGCCGACGGGCTCGGCCTGGCGCAGCTCCGCGCCCTCCGCGAGACCGGCGACATGCCGTTCGTAGCATCGATCCTGGAGCGCGCGGAGCGCCACGATGGAGCGCAGCTCATCGAGGCAACGACGATCTTTCCGTCCACGACCGCCGCGGCGATCACCACCTTGAACACCGCGCGAACGCCGCAGGAGCACGGCAATCTCGCCTACTTCGTATGGCTCGAGGAGTTCGCGCAGGTCACGCAGATGCTGCGCTGGGGCCCGGGTGTGAATCGGCGCGGCTCCTACTTCGACGATCAGCGCATCGATCCACGCGAGTACGTGAAGGTACCGAGCGTCCATGCGCGACTCAGGCAGCGCGGCGGGCAGTCGTGGGTGATCGAACCCGAGATGTTCCGCGCCGAGGCGATGACCCGCATGCACGCGGCGGAGGCGGGCTATGCCGGGTACTACCTGCCGTCATCGATGAGCGTACGGCTCCGCGATCTTCTCGCGCAGCGGCCGTGGGGCGACGCGCCCGCATACGTGTACGCGTACTGGGCCGGGATCGACTCGGTGGCGCACGTCTCCGGCCCGCAGTCGGCCGATCATGCGACCGAAGCTGCCCTCTTCGACAAAGCGCTGGAACGGGCGATCGCGTCGCGACCGCCGGGCGACACGCTCATCCTGCTTACCGCCGATCACGGTCATGCCTTTACCGATCCGAACAAGCTCATCGACCTCGTGGGCGACGAGCAGCTCCGGTCGCTCCTTCGAAACCCGATCGCCGGAGAGCCGCGTCTCGCGTTCCTTCACACGGACGAAGCCGATCGCGTCAAGCAGCACCTCGAGCGCCGCTATCCGGAGACCTTCTTCTTTCTGGATCGCGAGGAGGCGATCGCGGCCGGCCTATTCGGCCGCGGCGAACCCGATATCGCGAGGCAGCGAATCGGAGAGGTCCTCGCGATGCTCGGAGGGGATCGCGCCGCGAGCATCGTGAAGGTGGATGGCCAGACCTTCCGTCACCGGGGATCCCACGGCGGCATGAGTCCGCAAGAAATGCAGATC
>VBGU01000030.1 GCA_005881085.1 Chloroflexota bacterium
ACGCGTACCAGTTCTCGAGCCAATAGTCCTCGCGCCTGGCGGCGCTGCGGTCTGCTGAGGCCCCGCCTCACGGCCTCGTAAACTCGGCCGTCAGTCACCCCACTAGTCCTCGCCGCTAGCACCGCTGCGGTCTGCTGAGGCCCCGCCCGACGGCGTCGCAAGCTCGGCCGTCGCGCACCCCGGTAGTCCTCGCTCCTCTATACACTTTTCGTATCCCCACGCTGACTGACGCCGCCCCCGCTTCGCGCCGCCTCGACAACGGGCTTGTCATGCACGCGCTCGAAGCGCGGCACGCGCCTGTCGTCTCGCTCTGGGTCTGGTACCACGTCGGCGGGCGCAACGAGGTCCCCGGAACGACCGGCATGTCGCACTTCCTCGAGCACATGCTCTTCAAGGGCACGCCCAAGCATCCGAAGGGCGACCTCGACAAGCTTCTCGCGCGATACGGCGCGCTCTGGAACGCCTTCACGAGCGAAGACGTGACTTGCTACTTCGAGACCGTGCCCGCCGAGCGCTATCCGGTGGCGCTCGAGCTCGAGGCCGACCGAATGCGGAACGCGCTCATCACCGTCGAGGAGACCGAGGCCG
>VBGU01000031.1 GCA_005881085.1 Chloroflexota bacterium
ATCGTTCCTCCTCGGCGAGCAGCTGCAGGCCGTCGCGTTCGCACGACACCCGTATGCGCAAGGTGTTATTGGTAGCAAAGACGACATCAAGCTCATGACGCGCGATGGCCTCTACGCGCATTACCGCCGCCACTACGCGCCGAACAACGCGTATTTCATCGTCGCGGGCGACGCGCCCGCCGACGAGCTTCTCGATCGCGCGGCCTCTGCGTTCGGCTCTCTCGATGCGGAGGTGCCGATCGAGCCGCCGAAGGCGCCCGAGCCGCCGCAGTACGGCGAGAAGCGTGTCATCGTTCGCCGCGCCGGCGGCGCGCTTCCGATCATTCAGATCGGCCACAAGGCGCCGCGCGCTTCGGATCCGCGAGCGCCCGCGCTCTCGGCCCTCGCCGTCGCGCTGGGCGGCGCGACCGCCGGCGGCGGAGAGGCCGCGTCGGGACGGTCGTCGCGCCTCTATCGCGCGCTCGTGGACACGGGGCTCGCCACGACCGTCGACGCGTCGTTCCAGCTCATGAAGGACCCATACCTCTTCGTCGTGGAGGCGCATATGCGGCCGGACGTGACCCACGATCGCGTCGAGCGCGTCATCCTCGACGAGCTCGACAAGATGGCACGGTCCGCTCTCACCGATGAGGAGTTCGGCCGCGCGAGGAGGCAGATGCTCTCCGCCAGCGCGTTCATGACCGACACGGTCACCTGGCGCGCCATGCGCTTCGGCCAGCTCCTAGCGACGCAGGCAGCCTCGTCACTCGGCGAGTGGTACGACCGGCTCGCCGCGGTCACGGCCGAGGACGTCCGCGCCGCTGCCGAGTCGGTGTTCCGGGAGAAGGGCCGCGTGGTGGGCTGGTTCGTCCCGGAGGCCTCCTAGTGGACGTCCGCCGGCATCGCCTCGAGAACGGCCTGCGTGTCGCCGTTGTCCCGATACCCGGGCTTCTTTCCGCTGCCGTCCTCCTGGCCATCGAGGCGGGCCAGTGGTTCGAACCCGCAGGCCGTCCCGGCATCGGCCGCCTCTGCGCGCAGGCGATGCTGCGGGGCACCACCACGCGCGATGCGAAGACGTGGGCCGACGCGCTCGACGGCATCGGCGCCGCCGCGCGCCTCGATGTCGGATCGCACGCGGCGACCTTCAGCGCGCAATCGCTGAGCAGCGATCTCGACGTCCTGCTCGAGCTGATGGCGGACGCGGTCGTGCGTCCGGCGTTCGCCGACAAAGAGGTCGAGCTCGTGCGACAGCAGACCGTCGCGCAGATCGAGGAGGACGCGAAGAACACGCGCGCGGTCGCCGAGAGCGCGTGGCGCGAGCTCGTATATCCGAAGGGTCATCCCTTCCGCGCCCGGCCGATCGGCGATCTCGAGGTCGTGCGTGGCGCATCGGCCAGCGACCTTCGCGAGCATCACCGCCGAGCGATCCGTCCCGACGGTGCGGTCCTCGTCGTCGCCGGAGGGGTCGATGCCAAGCAAGTCTTCGATGCCGCCGCGAAGGCGTTTTCCTCGTGGCGCACCGGCGGGCCGCGCGATGACCGGAAGGTCCCCGAGGCCCGTCTGGCCACAGCCGTGCGAAAGCTCGACGTCGTCCCTGACAAAACGCAGAGCGACGTTGTGCTGGGGTGGCCCGGACTCCCGCGGACCGATCCGCGCTTCGTCGCGGCGCGTGTCACCAACATGGTCTTCGCGGCGGACACGTTCGCGAGCCGCGCTGGTCACGTGGTCCGCGACGAGCTCGGCCTCGCGTACTACGTCTTCAGCACGCTCGGCGGCTCGCGCGGCCAGTCACCGTGGGTCGTGCGTATGGGCGTCAACCCGATCAACGTCGACCGCGCGGTCAGCACGACACTCGAGGAGCTGCGAAAGATCGTTGACGGGAAGGTCTCGCCAGACGACCTCGACCTCGCGCAGGACAAGCTCGTCGGTGAGCTGGATATCGCGCGCGAGAGCCCTGCGGGCGTCGCCTCGCTCTTACTGGAGGGCGAGGTCTTCGAGCTCGGCAATGACTACGCCGAGCGGTATCCGGGCGAGCTGCGCGCCGTCACACTCGATCAGGTCATCGAGATCGCCCGGGCATTCCTTCCACCCGACCGTCACGCGCTCGCTATCGCCGGCCCTCCTCTTCCGGAGCGGGATTGAGCTTTCCGAAGGACACGATCGCCGTGCTCGACCGCGCGAACGAGGTCGACATCGAGACCCGCTCGCCGCAGGGCACCATGCATTCAGTCCCGATCTGGGTCGTGGTTGACGGCGACGACGTGTTCATCCGCACCTATCGCGGGCCGAAGTCACGCTGGTACCGCGAGCTCCTGGCCGGTTCGGGCGCTCTGGTCGTGAGCGGCAAGCGCGTCCCGGTGCGCGCGATCGCCGCTGCGGACAGCGCATCGGTGAAGCGCGCATCCGATGGCTACCGCAAGAAATATCGCAAGGGCAGCTCGCTCGACTCGATGCTGGTTGCGTCCGTCCTGCCGACCACCGTCCGGCTGGAGCCAGCTTGATCGCCGTCGCGCGCTAAGGCGCGGTCCCCTCCTGCGCCTCGAAGCGATCCGACAAAGCCGCTCTCTCGTCCAGGCGGGTCTTCCAGCGGTTGTCGAGCGCCTCGAACGCGCTCGCGGGTGATTTCGCGGTGAGGAGCGCGTATTCGTGGGTGATCGCCGCGGCTTCGCGGAAGTTCTTCGCCATTGCCACGCGGTACCACTCGATCCGCGCCGGCGCGGTCGCGGCGGCCACAGCGTCGGCAACGTTCGCGTAGAGGGCTGAGGCCTTCTCCATGTCGGCGCTGTAGCTCGCGTCCCACGGATCTGAGCGGTTCGCAACACTTTTGATGAGCTCGGTCGCCTTCGCGATGTCCAGACTGGTTGTGTCGATCAGCGCGATCCATTTTTGTGTCTCGGCCGCTTCTTGCGCCGCCTGCGCCTCGCTTAGACCAACGAACCCGGCGGACAGGACCCCAACCGCGATCAGTCCGCCGAGCACCGCGAGATGCGCGGCTTGGCGCGCTCCGCTCGGCACGGTGAGATATCTGAGTAGGCCGCGCACGAGCTGGAAGCCGCCGAACAGCAGCGGTCCCCACGCAAGGAAGTACGTGCCTTCGGAGAACGCGTAGGTCACGGCGGTGACGAGGGCGCCGCCGGCGAACCAGAGTCCGCCGCGACGCGCGTAGCGGAACGCTGCCTCGGAGTCCTCGTCGGCGCCCATCGCGTTGAGCTGCGCCGCGGCGGCGAGCGTCTCGTCGTACTCCGAGCGCTTCTCGGGGTCGACGAGTGTCGCGAAGGCCGCATCGAGCGCGGCGCGAAATTGCGCGACCTTCTCCGACGCCGACTCCTGAAGTCGAAGGACGTCGCGGCCGTACGCCGAACGAATCTCCAGCTCGGTCGCATGAGGCGGGACTCCGAGGAGGTCGTAGTAGCTGTTCACCGCGCGCGATCGTGACATTCAGGTCAGCGCGCCGGAAGACGAACGCTCCCGGATGAGACCTCCACGAGACCTTCGCGTGCGAGTACCAGTACGAGGCGCGGCACGCGCGGGTCGTTGATACCTCTTCGGAGCACGCTGACCTTCACACCGCGAGTTGACATTGCGAGATGGCGCACGATCGCGCCGCGGACGCGGCGGTCGCTCGCTCCGAATGGCGCTCGCTTTCGTTGCGATTGTGCTTCGACGCCGTCGTAGTCGCAGAAGGCGCGGATCGGACACACCTCGCACCGCGGTCGCTTCGCGTGGCAGATCGTCGCGCCGATATCCATAAGCGCGTGATGCCATCGCGCGGTTTCGCGCTTCGACCCCAAGCGCGCGTCTAGCTCGACGGCCTCGCGATCGGTGGCGGTGCGACCAAGGATCGCCCGGCCGAGCACGCGGCGGATGTTCGTGTCGGCGAAACTCGTCGGCTCGTCGAACGCGAAGCACGCCACGGCGGATGCCGTGTACGCGCCAACGCCCGGCAGCGCATCGAGGCCCGCTACGGTGCGCGGCAGGAACGCGTTCGCCCGCGCGATACGGTGCAGGTCACGCGCGCGGCGGTTGTACCCGAGGCCAGACCACTCGCGCAGCACCTCGCCGAGCGGCGCGCGGGAAAGCGCGCGAAGCGTCGGGAACCGCCGCAGGAAGCGTCGGTACGCGGGAAGGACGCGCGACACCTGCGTCTGCTGGAGCATCACTTCGCTCACCAGGACGCGGTACGGATCGCGAGTGCGGCGCCACGGAAGGTCGCGGCCGGAGCGGCGGTACCAGGAGAGGATGCGCCTGCGAAACGTCGCCGGAGAGGCTGGTGTGTCGTACAATTCCGGCACAGAAGAGTACGCCCGGTTGAGTGCTGAGGGCCTTCGGCCTTCAGCGCTTTTCATTGACGGGCACGCACGGGAAGAAACCGTGCGCATAGAGAGCGGAGGCTCCGATGAACAACCTAGAAAAGCCTGTCTACGTCTCCGCGGATGGTCTGAAGAAGATCCACTCCGAGCTCGACGAGCTGAAGGCCGCCGGCCGTCAGCGTGTGGCCGAGCGCATCCACGCGGCCATGGAGTTCGGAGACTTCACCGAGAACTCCGAGCTCGAGCAGGCAAAGAATGATCAGGCGTTCCTCGAGGGGCGGATCCTCACGCTCGAGCAGCAGGTGAAGAACGCGCAGATCATCGACGAGAAGACGCACCACGACAAAGTCGAGATCGGCAGCCACGTGATGGTGGAGGCCGAAGGGTCGAAGGAGCAGTACGTCATCGTCGGCTCCGCCGAGGCCGCGCCCGCGGAAGGGCGCATCTCGAACGAGTCTCCGGTCGGCAAGGCGCTCATGGGGCACCGCGCAGGGGAAACGGTCCGGCTGGTCGTTCCGGCCGGCGCGGTGGAGATGAAGATCCTCACCGTACGTTGAGCTCCGGGCACGAGGCGGCCTTTTGGGCCGACGAGGAGGTCAGGCTTCTCGACCCCGGGCGGACGCACGTCGTGCGCGATTCCAAGACGCCGTCAGGACCGGTGCCGATCTCCGGCCTGCGCGGTCCGATCATCAGCGACGCTCTCTTCCGCACGTTCAAGGCGCACGGGCTCGACGTGCGGTTCGTGTACACGATCGACGACTACGACCCGATGGACTCGCAGTCGATGAAGGAACGCGCGGGCATGGCGGAGCACATGGGCAAGCCGCTCTGCATGATCCCGAGCCCGGATCCTTCGGTCGGTACGGACTTCGCCGACTATCACGCGACCCGCTTCGTCGCTCTCTTCGCGGGCCTCGGCATCACGCCCGAGTTCCATCGGATGCGCGACCTATATCGGTCGGGCGAGCTCGACCGGCAGATCGATCTCGTGCTGCGCAACGCCGAGACGATCCGCCAGGTCCACAAGCGCATCGCGAATGTCGACCATCCCGAGGGCTGGCTCCCCGTCGCGGTGATCTGCGAGAACTGCGGACGGATCGGCACGACGCTTGCCACCGACTACGACGGAAAGACCGTCGCGTACGAATGCAAGCGTGACTATGTCGAGTGGGCCGAAGGATGCGGGCGCAAAGGGCGCATCTCTCCATTCAAGGGGAACGCGAAGCTGCTGTGGAACGAGCAGTGGTGCGCGCAGTGGGATCGCTTCAACGTCACGTACGAGGAAGGCGGCAAGGATCTGCTCACCGCCGGCGGATCGCGCGAGCGCTCGAACGAGATCTACCGCGAGGTCTTCAAGAAGGAGCCTCCGCCCGGCTTGCAGCACGAGTTCTTCACGTTCGGCGGCAAGAAGATGGCGAGCTCGAAAGGCATCGGCGCCGAGGCGCTCGAGATCGTCGGGATCTACCCGCCCGAGCTGGTGCGTTTCCTGATGCTGAGAACGCATCCCAAGCGCCACCTCGAATTCGATCCAGCAGGCATCACGCTGCCCCGTCTCGTGGATGAGTACGACCGCGCGGCGGACGCGTACCGCGAGGATCCCGAGACCGATCTCGCGAAGACGTGGCGCCTCTCTCAAGTGTCGCCGACGCCCGCCGCCCCCGGCTTCCGCGTGCGTTTTACGACGGTGGCGAACTGGCTGCAGATCCCGAGCATCAAGCCGGAGGCCGAGGCCGAGAAAGAGAAGGGCGCGCGCCTGACCGACGCGGAGCTCAGGGACCTGCACCGGCGTCTCGAGCTCGCGCGCGCCTGGCTGGAACGCTGGGCCCCGGATGAGGCGAGGTTCGAAGTCCTCGACAAGACTCCGCCGGTGGAGCTTACGCCGGAGCAGCGTCGATACCTGTTCGCCATCAAGGCGCTCGTCGGCAAGGTCCACGATGCCGCCGAGATGCAGAACCAGCTCTACGAGGTCGCGAAGAACGTCGGCCTCGTGAAAGCGGACGGCACCCCTTCGCAGGATGCGTTCGCGGCGATCTACCTCGCGTTCCTCGGCAAACCGAAGGGACCGCGAGCGGGTTGGCTCCTCCTTTCGATCGAGCCCGAGCGAGTGCGCCGCCGCCTCGACGACCTGGGCCGTGCCGCGTGAACGGAAAGCTGCCGGTCGCGATCCTCTGGCACATGCACCAGCCCTACTACAAGCACCCCCAGACGAGCGAGTTCGTTCTGCCGTGGGTCCGGCTGCACGCGTCGAAGGATTACCTGCATATGGCCCGGCTCCTACAGGAGTTCCCGCAAGTGAAGGTGAACTTCACGATGGTCCCGAGCCTGCGCGATCAGCTCGAGGACTACGCGCGCGGCGCCGACGACGAGGACACGCGGCTCACGATGCGCACGGTGGACGGCGTGCTCGCCGGCGAGGAACGCGCGCACATACTGCGGCGCTTCTTCTCGATCCATCACGGCAACGTCATCCACCGTTATCACGAATACCGCCGCCTCCTGCAGCTGGCCATGGCGACCGGCGACCGGCACGAGCTCCTGTCTGACGATTACTTCGTCGATCTCGCGCTCTGGTTCAACCTCGCGTGGATCGATCCGGACGACATTCGCTCGGATCAGCGGCTCGTCGAGCTCGCCGACAAGGGCGCGCGCTTCACGCGCGAGGACGTCCGCTACGTCATCGGGCGGCAACGCTTCATGGCGTCGGGCGTCCCCGAGATACTGACGACGCCCTACTACCACCCGATCCTCCCGCTGATCATCGACGACCGCTCCGCGCTGCGGTCCGACCCCTCGGCGTTGCTTCCGGAAACGCCGTTCGCGTATCCGGACGATGCCGCGTTCCAGCTCGAAGAGGCGGTCGCGTCGCACGAGCGTGCGTTCGGTCAGAAGCCCCGCGGTGTGTGGCCGTCGGAAGGCGCGGTGTCGCCCGAGGCCGCGGACGCGATCCGTAAGGCCGGCCTTTCGTGGTTCGCGTCGGATGAAGGGGTGCTTGCGCGATCGGTCGACGTCGAGCTCCGGCGCGACGAGGTCGGCGCGCTTCTCGAGCCTGCGCTGCTGTACCGGCCCTACCGGCTCGCGAACGGCGCCACGGTCATCTTCCGCGACCGCGAGCTCAGCGATCGCATCGGCTTCGTCTACGGCGACATGAAGCCCGAAGACGCGGTCGGCGACATGATCGCGAAGCTCGAGCGCGCTCGGGACCGCCTGCCGGACGGGGGCGGGCCGTACCTCGCGTCGATCATCCTCGACGGCGAGAACGCCTGGGAGCAGTACCCCAACAACGGCAACGACTTCCTGCGCGCGTTGTACGGCAAGCTCGAAGCGGACGAGCGTTTCGAAACGGTGCGCATCTCCGACTTCCTTGAGCGCTCGCCCGCCACGGTCGAGCTCCCGCGCCTACACACCGGGTCGTGGATCGAGGCGAATCTCCGCGTCTGGACCGGCGAGCCGGCCCACGTTCGCGCGTGGAGCGCGCTCGAGCGCACGCGCCGCTTCGCGCAGGAGCAATGGGGCTCGCTCCGCTTCATGCCCAAGAGCGTCCGGCAGCCGCTGATGGTCGCCGAAGGCAGCGACTGGTTCTGGTGGTACTCGAGCCGCAACTCGTCGCCGGAAGACGGGGTCTTTGACGAGCTCTTCCGCGCGAATCTCGAGGTCGTGTGGTGGTTCGCGGGCGCGGAGCCGCCCGACGACATCCGAAGCCCGCTCATGGATCCGCAGCGCGTCGCCGCGTCCGGTAACCAAATCGGTGCGATGCTTCCGGGGTCGGGTGAGCGGTACGGCTAGCGCCGGGCGCATTTTTCCTGGCGGTCTCGGGTACCTCCGGCCGCCGGCGGAGATCGAGCTGGGCGCCTACGGCCTCGACCTCCGGGGACTTCGGGTGGCCGACATCGGCGCGGGCGAAGGCCGGCTCGCGCTCGGTGCCGCTCGCGACGCTGCTTCGGTGCTCGCTGTCGATCCCGACCGAGGGGCGCTCGCTCGCGGACGGGCCGAGGCCAGGCGCCAGGGCCTATCGAACGTGAAATTCAGCGAGGGAGCCGCGCAGTCGCTTCGACTGCCGGACGCGTCGTTCGACGTGGTGATCTTCTCGTGGACGCTCTGATGAGTTGCGCGCAAGGGCATGGTCGATGCCCTCCAGG
>VBGU01000032.1:0-7580 GCA_005881085.1 Chloroflexota bacterium
CGAGCTGATCTCGTCCTCGCACTGCACCACGAGCAGGCTGTAGTCGCGCTGCTGCCGCTCGAGGAACACGCTCTCGTCGGTCGCCGGCGAGATGGGGTAGTAAGTCTGGAACGCGCAGCCCGCCTTTAGCTTGGCGATCGCGTGGATCTCGTACCCCTTCGCGAGGATGCGCGCCTTGGGCTCGCGGCCCGGCTTCAGCGTGTAGGGGAAGTCCTTCGCGCTCTCATGTTGCTTGACGTGCTCGAACGCGAGCTTCGCGGCTCGCACGTTCAGCTCGCCGACCTCGGCGCGCTTGCCCTTGAACTGGGAGCGGATGACCTCGGCCACGAGATCGAACGGGTACTCGCAAAGCGCGAGCGACGCGCCGAGCCCGACCGTGTTCTTCATGACTTCGTAGCGGCGTGCCTGTTCGCCCTTGCCGACTTACTCGAGCGCCTTCTTGATGATCTCCATGAACGGGACCGGGTAGAAGCGAAGTTGGGGGGCTCCGCCCCCCAGCCCCCGGGGCTCGTAGCCGATCTCGCTGTCGAAAATGACGCCGCCGCCATCGTTGATCTCGGCGAGATGGCCGTAGTGCGTGGCCCAGCGCCGATGGTCGCCGTCGCCTGCGAGGGTCTCCAGATCGAGCGCGACGAGGATATCGGCCTTGTCCTTGTATGAGCGCACGTCCTCGTCGTCCACGCGGACGCGATAGAAGGAGTGCTTGCCCATGATGTTCGAGTGGTATTCGATGTTCGCGTAGACACGCAGACCGGCTCGCGAGCAGGCCTTTGCGAACACTTCGGCGGAGGCGTTGATTCCGCTTCCCTGGGGGCCACCGATCATCCAGGTGAGCCGGTTCTTCTGCACTTCGGAACTCTTATTGTACGGCTCAAATCGGCGCACTTCGCGGCTCCGCCGCGATCCTCTGTTAGGCGGCGACTCGCCGCTTGGTCCGCAACTGCGCGAACGCCCTCTCCGCATCGACGAGGCCCGCCCCAGTCTCGCTTTTCGTCGTGCCGCGCATCGTGCGTGCCGAGCTGATCAGCGCGCGCCGCACTCGTGTCGAATGTGTGGCAACACTCGCGCGATCGTCGCTAATGGCTTGGAGCAGCAGCGCGCAGACCCCTGTGACGTGCGGTGTCGCCATCGACGTGCCGCTCATCCGCACGTACTGCGGCGCGACCGCGCACGGATCCTTCGCGAGCGCCTGCGCCCGCGCGCTCGCGACACCTGTGCCGTACGCGCAGGCTGCGCCTTGCGTAACGCCGCCGCCGATCGCGACTAGGTCGGGTTTTCCGTAGCGCACTCCGGGAACCGGGCCGCGCGAGCTGTAGAACGCGAGTGCGCTTTCCTTGTCCGCGGCGCCGACGGTCAGCGCGCTCTTTGCGTCGCCGGGCGAGCTGATAGTCCGGGCGGTCGGGCCGGAGTTGCCGGCTGCGACGCATACGATGATCCCGTCGGCAACGAGCGCATCGACCTCGCGCGCTAGAGGTGAGGTCGGCGAGCCGGGGCCGCCGAGCGAGAGATTCATCACGCGCACGTCCTGACGGCTCGCCCACGACATCGCGGCGAGCACCGCGTCCTCGGTCCCGCCCGCCGCGCTGAGCGCCTTCGCGATGACGAGCGTCGCGCGCGGGGCGACGCCGCGGTACACCGCGCCGCCGCCCGCGACGATCCCGGCCACGTGGGTGCCGTGGCCGACGTCGTCCCTGTTTCCCACGCCGCTGAAGTCCGAGTGCGCGGCGACCCGACCGGTGAAATCGGGATGCCCCGCGTCGATCCCGGTGTCGACGATGGCGACCCGGATTCCCGAACCATCGAAGCCGGCGCGCCACACCGCCGGGATGTTCAGGAGCGGGACGCTCTCGTTGAGCATCGGCTGGACGGGGTTCGGGGGGCGTGCCGGGATCCCGATCGCCGCGAGGGCCTCGACGAGCGCTGCCTGCCGGTCGGCCGGCACGTCGATGACCACGACACGCGCCCGCTCGTGGGTCTGCCGGATCGTCGCGCCGAACTGCCGGAGAAGCGCGGGCGGTATTCCGGCGACAGCAGCCGCAGCCTCGGCGCGCTGGTCGTCCTCGGCCGGGAGGACGGACTGGCGGACGGCGCGGGGCGGCTCGACGATGAGCCGCGTGCGGATCGCCTCAGGGGCCGGCGCCGCCTGAGCCTGGAGCATGACGGACAGAGACTGACACTGCCGTCAAGTGCGGCCCGCCGACACTATGCTCGCGGGCGGTGAGCTCCCGTCGTGAGCGCGATACGTTGGGCGAGATAGAGGTCCCCGCCACCGCCCTGTGGGGCGCGCAGACCCAGCGAGCGATCGAGAACTACCCGATCAGTGGCTACCGAGCCTTTCCCGCGTTCGTCAGAGCCTTCGTTCGAATCAAGCGCGCAGCCGCGCTCGCGAACGGCGAGGCCGGCCGCCTCGACGAGCGGCGGAAGGACGCGATCGTCGCCGCGTGCGACGAAGTGCTCGCCGGACAGCACATGGATCAATTCGTCGTCGATGTGTTCCACTCGGGCGCCGGCGTGTCCTTTCACATGAATGTGAACGAGGTTCTCGCCAATCGCGCGAACCAGATCCTGGGCGGCGACCTCGGTGCGTACGAGCACGTGAACCCCAACGACCACGTGAACATGGCCCAGTCGACCAACGACACGACCCCGACGGCGATGCGACTCGCCGCCCTCGAGCTCACCAAGACGCTGTGCGCGGAGCTCGACACGCTCGCCGACGCGATCAGCGAGAAGGCGAGCCGCTACGCCGATTGCGTGAAGCCGGGCCGCACCCATCTGCAGGACGCGGTGCCGATCACGTTCGGCCAGGAGTTCTCGGGATGGGCCGAGCGTGTGCGCGGCGCGGCCGCACGTCTGCGCGCGGGACGTTCGGAGCTCTGCGAGCTCGGGATCGGCGGGACCGCCGCGGGAACCGGTCTCAACGCCGACCCGCAGTTCCGCGAGCGCGTATGCGCGTATCTCGCTGAGTGGTACGGCGAGCCGATCAAGAGCGCGAAGAATCTCTTCGCCGCGATGCAGTCGATGGCGCCGTTCGTCCGCATCTCGAGCGGCATGCGCACCGCGGCGATCGAGGTGTCGAGCATCTGCAACGACATTCGCCTCCTCGTCTCCGGTCCGCGCACGGGTTTCGGCGAGCTGCGGATTCCGGCGGTGCAGCCGGGCTCGTCGATCATGCCCGGCAAAGTGAACCCGGCGATCCCGGAGATGGTGAACCAGGTCTGCTTCCAGGTGATCGGCAACGACACCGCGGTCGCCCACGGCGCGCAGGCCGGGCAGCTCGAGCTGAACGTGATGATGCCGGGGATCAACTACGCGAACTGCTTCTCCGCGACGATCCTCACGAACGCGGTGCGCGTGCTGCGCGAGAAGACGATCGCCGGGCTCGAGGTGGACGAGGATCGCGCGAAGGAGCTCATGGACGCGAGCCCCTCGCTCATCGTGACCGCGCTGTCGCCGCACATCGGCTACGCGAAAGCCGCCGCGCTCGTGAAGAAGGCCTTGGCCGAGCGCCGCCCGCTCTTCGATGTGGCGCGCGAGGAAAAGATCATGCCGGAGAAGGATCTCCGCCGGGTTCTCGATCCGCTACCGATGACGAAAGGCGGCGTGCAGGACTGAGTACCGTGCCGATCCACTAATGCTCGCGGCCGAACTGCTCCTCGCTCTCCTCGTCGTGGTCGCAGTGCTCGTGACGATCTCGCGGCGGATCCGCGTGCCCTATCCGGTCCTTCTCCTCCTCGGCGGGCTTGTCGTCGGATTGGTCCCCGGCATCCCTCGGCTAGAGCTCGACCCGGAGATCGTCTTCCTCGTCGTGCTACCGCCTCTCCTCTATGTGAGTGCGTTCTTAACGCCGATCCGCGACTTCCGCACAAACCTGAAGAACATCAGCTCCCTCGCGATCGGGCTCGTGGCCGTGAGCGCCGGTGTCGTCGCGGTCATCGCGATGGCGCTCGTGCCGGGGATGTCGTGGCCCCTTGCCGCGGCGCTCGGCGCGATCGTCTCGCCCCCCGACGCGGTGGCCGCGACCGCGATCGCCCAACGCCTCGCGGTCCCGAGACGGATCGTGTCGATCCTCGAAGGCGAGAGTCTTCTGAACGACGCCACCGCGCTGACGATCTACCGCGCGGCGATCGGTGCGGCCGTCGCCGCGGTCGCGGTGTCGGTGGTCGGGTCGCTCGGCAGCTTCGTCTTCGTAGCCGTCGGAGGCATCCTCATCGGGCTTGCTATCGGGTGGGTCACATCGTGGGTGCGTATCCATCTCACCGACACGCCCGTCGAGATCACCGTGTCTCTGATCACCCCTTACGCCGCATACCTTCCGGCGGAGCTGCTCGGTGTCTCCGGCGTGTTGGCCGCGGTGACCGCCGGGCTATTCCTCGGTCGCCGCTCGTCGCGGATCATGGGCTCGGAGGCCCGCCTCGCCGGTCGAGCGGTCTGGGAGAGTCTCGTCTTCCTTCTGACCGGCGTCGTCTTCCTAGCGATCGGCTTTCAGATATCCAGCATCTCCCGGCAGATGGATCGCACGACGCTGCTTCAGCTCGCGGCGGTCGGTGTCCTCGTGAGCCTTGCGCTGGTCGCCGTTCGCGCCGTGTGGGTCTTCACCCTGAGCCTCCGCGATCTTCTGGTGAAGGATCAGCGACGCATCCGTCTCAGGGAGTCGATCGTACTTTCGTGGGCCGGAATGCGCGGCGTGGTTTCGCTGGCGGCTGCGCTCGCGATCCCGATCACGCTGCCCGGTAGCGCGCTACCGGCACGCGACGCGATCATCATCATCACCTTCACGGTCATCCTTGTGACGCTTGTCGGTCAGGGTTTGACGCTGCCGCTCGTGATCCGGGCGGTCGGTCTGGGAGGCGATGCTGACGACGGACACGAGGAATCGCACGCGCGGCGAGAGCTCATCGACGAAGCGCTTCGGCGGATCGACGACCTCGAGAAGAAATGGCCCGATCACAAGCCGCTGATCGATCAGCTGCGCACGGGCTACCAGCACCGCGCCGAGCACGAGGAGCAGCTCCACGAAGCGCCCGGCAACGAGGCGGAGCAGGAGCTGGTCGAGCACCGGCAGATCCGCAGCGATGTCATCGACGCGCAGCGCGATGCCCTGGCCGCGATGCGTGACCGTGGGGCCATCGATGACGACGTGATGCGAAACATCGAGCGGGAGCTCGACCTCGAGGAAATCCGGATGGAGGCATGATGGCGAAATTGGGGGGCTCCGCCCCCCAGCCCCCCGACCGGCGTGAGGACGTCACCGCGGAGGTCACCGATCTTCTGCAACGGCTGATCCGCAACTCCTGCGTGAATGAAGGCACGCCCGAATCCGGTCACGAGGTCCGGAGCGTCGATCTGCTCGAGACTTATTTGCGGGTGCCTGGAGTGGAGATGAAGCGGTACGAACCCGTGCCGGGGCGTGCCAGTCTCGTGCTCCGGATCGAGGGAAGCGACCCGAAGGCGCCGTCGCTCCACCTCATGGGGCACACCGACGTCGTGCCGGTAACGCCCTCGGGATGGCGGCACGATCCGTTCGCCGGCGAGCTCATCGACGGCGAGGTCTGGGGACGCGGCGCGGTGGACATGCTCGACGTCACCGCGTCGATGGCCGTCGCGGTGCGGCGACTTCTTATCTCCGGCTTCCGTCCGAAAGGAACGCTGATCTACTCGGCGGTCGCCGATGAGGAGGCGCTCGGGACCTACGGTGCGGCCTGGCTGACCGAAAACGCGTGGGATGACGTGAAGGCCGATTACGTCGTGACCGAGTTCGGCGGTATGCGGTTCCCGCTCGCCGGCGGTTCTCCAAAGCTGCCGCTCATCGCGGCCGAGAAAGGCTCGCAGTGGACGCGCCTTCGCGTGCGCGGCACGCCAGGCCACGGCTCCATGCCGTACCAGTCCGACAACGCGCTCGTCAAGGCCGCGGAGATCATCACGCGGGTCGGGAAATATCGGGCGCCGCTGCGCCTCCACTCGATCTGGCGTCAGTTCATCGATGGTCTCGACCTGCCAGCCGCATCTCGTCTCGCGCTTACCAACGCCGCGACGTTCGATATAGCCCTCGACCGCGGACCCGAAGGGACCGCGCCGATGTTCTACGCGGCCACACGCACGACGTTCTCGCCGAACATCGCACACTCGGGCGTGAAGCTGAATGTCATACCCGACAGTGCCGAGGTGGACATCGACATCCGCACGATCGCGGGTGACGACGGGCCGAGGGTGCGCGAGATGCTCCGCGAGGCCATCGGCGACGAGCTGTGGAAGGACGTCGAGATCACGGCGGAAGGGGACAATCCCGCGAGCGAGTCGCCAACGCGCACGCCGCTCTGGGACACGCTCACGAAGGTCACCCAAAAGCTCGTGCCCGGCGCGGAGACTATCCCGTTCCTGATCGTCGGCGCGACCGACGCGCGCTACTTCCGCCGCAAGGGCGTGACCGCGTATGGGTACGGCCTCATGAGCGAGCGGATCTCGTTCAAGGACTTCGCGAAGATGTTCCATGGAAACGACGAGCGGATCGACCAGGAATCGCTTCGCCTTTCGACGGAGCTCTTCGAGCAAACCGCCCGCGCTTTCGTTGGCTGATGGCGAAGGTTATCGTCGGCATGACGACGTCACTGGACGGCTTCGTAAACGATCGCACCGGAAGCGTCGCGCGTCTTTATCCGGATCTTGCCGCGCTCCGGAAGACCGAGATGTTGCAGGACGCGATTGCCAATACCGGGGCCGTGGTCATGGGCAGGCGTGCCTACGAGATGGCGAACGGCGACTTCACCGGCTACGAATTCCAGGTACCGATCTTTGTTGTAACGCATCATGCTCCGGAGGCCGTCGCGAAAGGCGAGAACGGGAAGCTGTCATTTGCGTTCGTCGGTGATCTCATGAGCGCGATCCAGAGGGCCAAGAAAGCCGCAGGCGACAACAAATGCGTGACCGTGGTCGGCGGCGCGAGCACCGCTCAGCAGTGCATCAGCTCCGGGCTGGCCGACGAAATCCAGATCGGCATCGTCCCCGTCCTTTTCGGAAGCGGCCTTCGACTCTTGGAGAACCTTGGCGACGAGCCGGTACGGTTGGAAACGATCCAGGTCCTCAAGTCGGCGGACCGGACCGACATCACGTACCGGGTGGTGCGCTGACGGGCAGCGCGAGTCCGCGCGCGGCTCGTGCGCGCTCGATCCGCGCCACGATCCGGCGCGTGAGCGCGTCCATCGCGGCGTAGCCCGCACCGATGCCGGTCGGCGGGTTACCCGCAGGCAGCATCAACACGGGCAGGACCCCCGACCAGGTCCAGATCCCGAGCGATGTTCCGTAAAGCTCGAGCGCCGTCGTCATGAGGAAGCTCACGGCATAGAGGAGGGGGTAGCGCCCGCGGACGATGAACCGGATGAAGATCGCCCACGTCACGAATCCGAGGAGATCCGGCAGCGGCCGCGCGATGAGTCCGTACAGCATCCATGCGCTCGCCCCCGCGGTGACCGCGATGACGATGGCGCGAGCGTGACGCTGCAGCACCGGCAGCGAAGCGGCTCGCAGCGCTGAGAGATAGAACAGCCCGTGCCCGGCGGGCACGTACAGCGGCAGGTTCTCGA
>VBGU01000032.1:7603-13881 GCA_005881085.1 Chloroflexota bacterium
CAGCGAGCCGAGGCACTCGAGCAGCGTCGCGACCACGACTAGGACGATGACCTGGACGCGGATCGCGGGCGGCTGCAGCACAAGCGCGATCGCGAGGAACACCCAGGCGAGGAATGAGAGCGCGAACTGCTGCGCGGCCGTGCTGGACCGGTCGAGCGGAAGCGCGATCGCGACGAACACGACGAACGAAACAACGAGCGCGAGTGAGCCGCGGGTCGTGAGGGTCACGGACGCGGGATCGGCGTTGGCCAGAGGTCGTTGCCTCGTGTGTACAAGCCGAGGGCGCCGAGCAGATCCGCCTCAAAGTGGTCATCGAAGGCGCGCACGTCGCCCGCGCCGAGATCGATCAGATGACAACTCCCTTCCATGACGGCATGCATGACGCGTTCGCGTCCCGCGAAGAACGAGAGCTCGTAACGAATTCCGAAGTCGAGCCCGCAAAAGTAGGTTCCCTCCGGCTGAGGTCGGAGCGCGCGGATGTCCTGGTAAAGGCGTGATGCGATTGCTGCATCGCTCACGGTCCGATCCAGCGCAGCGAATTCGTTTTCGGTCGACGCGCTGAAGCGGTGGATCGAGAACGAGTCGATGCTTGGGCTGCACCCGGTGAGCACCACTGCGATCGAGAGGGCTGCCGCGGCGCGGATCACTCGATCTTGATTGTCTTGATCTTGTCGCCGATCTGGACCAATTCGTGTACTGCTTGTCGAGGAACGTCGAGTCTTTTTTGACAATGAACCATTGGCTCCCGTTGTTGATCGCGGGGTCCTGGCCGCGAGCGATACCGACGGAGCCGAGCTTGAACGAGAGATCGTTGTATTCGGAGGGGACCTTCTCGCCGCCGGTCCCGGTGCCGAGAGGGTCACCGCCCTGGACCACCCAGTCCTCGACGCGGTGGAAGATCTTGTCGTTGTAGAAGCCGCTCTTCGACTTCTCGACGAATCGCCCGACGGTCTGGGGAGCCTTGTCGGGGCGCAGGGTGAACGTGAAGGAGCCGCCCTTCACAAGCTCGACTGTCGCTTTGCTACCGGTAGGAAGCGGGGTTGGACTCGGACTTGGTGACTTCGTGGCCGTACCTCCAGGCGTCGCCGCGGGCGATCCGCACGCAGTCACGACCATGGTCGCGGCCGCGGTGCGCAGAAGCGTGCGACGATTCATCGCTCACCACTCTATCGGTCTATCGTGTGACCTCCCATGCCGAGTTTTCAGGCCCCGCGCGGAATGCGGGACCTGCTCCCCGAAGAAGCGGCCGCCTTCGACGCGCTACAGGCGGTGATCGAGGCTCGCGCCCTGCGGTATGGATACCCGCGGATCGTCACGCCCGTCGTCGAAGACCGCGCGGTCTTCGTGAAAGGCGTCGGCGAGGCCAGCGACATCGTGGGACACGAGATGTACGACGTCGCGCTGCACGGCCAGGGTGGGCTTGCACTCCGACCCGAGGGGACCGCCGCCGTCACGCGCGCGTTCCTCGAACACGGTCTGCACCGCGCGCCGCGCCC
Organism: Chloroflexota bacterium; assembly: GCA_005881085.1. Lineage (GTDB taxonomy): Bacteria > Chloroflexota > Limnocylindria > P2-11E > P2-11E > 3-1-20CM-2-70-9. The sequence continues at coordinate 9,100 of VBGU01000032.1, forward strand.
GGTCCGGTTCTTCTACTCCGACCCGATGTTCCGCGGGCAGCGGCCGCAGCTTCTTCGCTACCGCCAGTTCTGGCAATGGGGCCTGGAGTGCTTCGGTCCCGAGGAACCCGCGGCCGACGTCGAGATCATCGATTTCACCGCTCGTCTTTTCGCGGAGCTCGGTCTGCGAAGCTACCGGCTCGAGGTCAACACGGTCGGTGACGCGAAATGCCGACCGAAGATCGCGGAGACGCTCGCGACGTACTTCACTGCTAACCGTGACGCGCTATCCGAAGAATCGCGGAAGCGTCTCGAGACCAATCCGCTTCGCATTCTCGACTCGAAGGACCCGAAGGACCGTGCCGTGGTGAGCGCGGCACCGCCGCTCCACGAGCTCCTTTGCGCCGAAGACCGCGAGCATTTCGACCAGGTCACCGCCTCGCTCGAGCGGCTCGGTCACGAGTACAAGGTGAACCAGACCCTCGTCCGCGGTCTCGACTACTACACCCGCACAGTAGTGGAGTGCGTGCTCACGGATCCGGAATTCACGAAGGCGGGCGATATCGCCGTCGCCGCCGGCGGCCGCTACAACGACCTCGTGCAGACGCTGGGCGGTCCGCCCGTGCAAGGTGTGGGCATCGCGGGGGGCGTCGACGTGCTGCATGCTGCGTTGAAGAAAGAAGGAGTGCCGATGGGATACGACACGACGCCCGATGTGTATGTCCTGTCGGCTGAGAAAGGCGACGGCGCCGATCGTCTGCAGATCGCGGATCCGTTGCGGCAGGCGGGCTTCAACGTGGCGATCGATTACTCCGACCGCGCTCTCGACAAGCAGCTCGAGAGCGCCGTCAAGCACGGCGCGAAAGTCGCGGTCATCCGCGGCACACCCGAAGCACGCGGCGGGAACGTGATCGTCCGCGACCTTGTCGCCAAGGCTCAGCGCGTCACGCGTCTCGCGGCCGTGGTGACCGAGGTTGGTCGACACGTCCCCAAGCACACGACCCCGCCGCTCTTCGAGGGCCCGCCGCCAAACCCCGACGAGCACGAGCCGGGTGCGGCGGGCGAGGGCCCGTTTCTCAAGGATGATCGTGACTAGATGTTGAGGACGCATACCTGCGGAGAAGCGCGCGCCGCGCTTGCGGGCAAGGAAGTGACGCTCGCCGGTTGGGTGCACACGCGCCGGGATCACGGCGAGCTCACGTTCATCGACCTGCGCGACCGGTACGGGATCACGCAGGTCGTCGCGCACGCGAAGGAGAACCCGGCGGCGCACAGGGCGCTCGGCAAGGCGCGCAACGAATGGGTGCTGCGCGTGCGCGGGACGGTGCGGCCACGGCCCGAGGGCACGAAGAACCCGAAGCTGCCGACCGGCGAGGTCGAGGTCGCTGCGGCCGAGATCGAAGTCTTGAACGAGTCGAAGACGCCTCCCTTTTATGTGAACGAGGAGACCGAGGTCGACGAGAATCTCCGCTGGAAATACCGCTACGTCGACCTTCGGCGCGAGCGTTCTCGTGAGCTGATCCGACTGCGGCATGAGGTCGTCGACTTCATCCGCAACTTCATGGTCGAGCGAGGGTTCTGGGAGGTCGAGACGACCGACCTGATCCGCTCCGACCCTACCGGCGCCCGCGATCTCGTCGTCCCCTCGCGCTACTACCCGGGCAAGTTCTGGGCGCTGCCGCAATCCCCTCAGCAGTTGAAGCAGATCCTCATGGTCGGCGGACTCGATCGCTACTTCCAGATCGCGCGATGTTTCCGCGACGAGGATCCGCGAGCCGACCGCACGCTCGAGCACAGCCAGCTCGACATCGAGATGAGCTTCGTCGAAAAAACGGACGTCATGGCTCTCGGCGAGGAGCTCTATACGTCGATCTTCCAGAAATTCGCGCGCAAGCCGCTGAAGCAGGTCCCCTGGCCGCGAGTCACCTTCGAGGAGGCGATGCGCCGCTTCGGCATCGACCGGCCGGACTTGCGCTTTGGGATGGAACTCCTGGACCTCACCGATGTCTTCCGATCGAGCGGTTTCAAGGTTTTCCGCGAGACGCTAGACCAGAAGGGTGTCGTGCGGGCGATCGTCGTCCCCGGAAAAGCGAAGGCGACGCGCAAGGAGATCGACGACCTGACCGCAATCGCCAAGCGCAAGGGCGCGAAGGGCCTCGCGCAGTTCGCGCTCGCCGGCGAGACGGTCGAGTCGCAGGTCGCGAAGTTCTTATCGCCGGAAGAGCTCGCGGGCATCCGTCGCGCGACCGGCGCGAAGGACGGCGATCTCGTCCTTGCGGTCGCCGATACCTATGACGTCGCGAGCGAATCGCTCGGTGTGCTTCGCGAGCATCTCGGTCAAGCGCTCGGGCTCGCGGACACGAGCACGCACTACGCGCTCTGGGTCCATGAGTTCCCGCTCGTGCAACGCACGCCGGATGGCGGGTGGACTTTCGCGCACAACCCGTTCTGCGGACCGCTGACGCCCCACGACCTGGAGCTCCTGGACACGGCGCCGGAGAAGGCGAGGAGCAAGCAGTACGACCTCGTTGTTGACGGCCGCGAGCTGGGCGGGGGGAGCATCCGCAACCACACGCGGGCGGCGCAGGAGCGGATCTTCGCGCAGATGGGCGTCTCGAAAGGGGACGCGCAAGAGCGCTTCGGTGCGCTCCTCGATGCGCTTGACTATGGAGCGCCGCCGCACGGCGGCATCGCGCCGGGCATCGATCGGCTCGTGATGACGCTCGCCGGAACCGAAAACATCCGCGAGGTGCAGGCCTTCCCCAAGACGCAGACGGGCTACGACCCGCTGCTGGACGCGCCGGCCGCCGCCGATCCGAAGCTGCTCGAAGAGCTGGGCTTACGCGTGGTCGCGAAGCCCGACAAGGAGCGCTAGCGACCCCCAGCGGGCTATCGCTGCGCCTTGCCATCGTCTGCGAGCGCCTGACTTTGCCGCCCTGCCGAGCCCGCGCGTGAGCCTTATCGCTGCCGCTCGCGACAAGAGCTTGCGCGGACGCGGGACGTACGCAAGGCGGCCGAGCGATCGCAACCGCTCGCGGACGGACGCCCGGGTGCCCGACTTTCGTATTCGTTGGGTATGACTCCCGCCTAGACTTTCATTGATGGACCGGGTGTATCTGGATCACGCTGCGACCACGCCCGTCGACCCCGAGGTTGCCGAGGCGATGGCCCGCGTATTTCGCGAAACGCACGGCAATCCGTCGAGCATCTACGCCGAGGGAAGAGCCGCGCGCGCCGCTGTGGATCGCGCCCGCGACGAGGTCGCGGCCGCCATCAACGCCGAACCGGGCGAGATCGTCTTCACGAGCGGCGGCACCGAAGCCGACAACCTGGCGCTCCGCGGCGGGCTCAAGGCGCGTCGCGAGGAGCGCGACGGCCTAGTCACGACCGCCATCGAGCATCACGCGGTGATCGACACAGCCCGCGACCTCGAGCTGCACGCCCACGTCCGCGTCGATATCGTCGGAGTGGACCGCTACGGGGTCGTCGACCCCGAGGCGATCCGCGACGCCATCGACGAGCGCACGTCGCTCGTCTCGGTCATGCACGCGAACAACGAGATCGGGACGGTCGAGCCGATCGCCGAGATCGGCACGATCTGCCGCGAGGAAGGCGTGACCTTCCACAGCGACGCCGTCCAGACGGTCGGCGCTCTCGAGGTCGATGTCCGCAGGATCCCGGTCGATCTCTTGTCGATCAACGCCCACAAGTTCTACGGGCCGAAGGGCGTCGGCGCGTTATACGTGCGCCGCGGAACGCGCATCGCGACGATGCAGACCGGCGGCGGGCAGGAGAAGGGGCGGCGCACCGGGACAGAGAACGTCGCGGGAATCGTCGGCCTTGGGGTGGCGATGCGCATCGCGCGCGAGCGCCGCGCGACCGAGTCGCCGCGGCAGACTGCGCTCCGCGATCGGCTCATCACCGGCGTGCGGGCGCGCGTTCCCGACGCCGTGCTGAATGGACACCCGACGCACCGTCTGCCGAACAATGCGTCGTTCTGCATCCCCGGCACCGAGGGAGAGTCGCTCATCGTCGCGCTCGACCTCGAGGGTTTCGCCGTCTCGAGCGGATCGGCCTGCACCTCGGGGGAGACGGAGCCCTCGCAGGTGCTCCTCGCCCTCGGGCTCGATCGCGAGCTCGCGAAGGGCTCGCTTCGCGTCACCGTAGGCCGCTCGACGACCGAGGAGCACGTCGACCGATTCGTCGACGCGCTCTCACGGGTCGTGACACGACTCCGGGATTCCTCCGCGGTGGCGGTTTGACCCGCGGCTTCGGCAGCGACGCGAATCCTCGCGATGGCGACCGCGTGAAGATCGAGGTGGACCTCGAGGGCGGTGTCGTGATGGCGGCGCGCGTCACCGGATCCGGCTGCGAGGTCTCGACGAAGGCATCGTCGGCACTGACGCGTCTCGCTCGCGGCCGGAGCCGAGGCGAAGCCCTCTCGATCAGCGTCGCCGACGTGACCGGCCAGATCGGTCCCATCGACGAAGACCACGAGCGCTGCGTGCTTACCGCGATCGGCGCGCTGCGCGCGGCCATCGTCGATGCGCACGTGAGGGCGATCGCGTGAGTCGGGTCTTCGTCGCGATGAGCGGCGGTGTGGACTCGTCGGTGGCGGCGGCGATCCTCGCCGACCGCGGCGAGGACGTCGTCGGCGTGTGGATGCGGCTCGTTCCATCTGGCGGCGACGTCGACGCGCCGCGGTGTTGCGGGACAGACGAGGCAGGTGAGGATGCGCGCAGGGCCGCGGCCGCGCTCGGCATTCCTTTCTATGCGCTTGACTACGCCGACGTGTTCGGCGAG
>VBGU01000400.1:0-1726 GCA_005881085.1 Chloroflexota bacterium
ATAGGTAAACCCGAGCTTCGTGTTGATCGCGAGCATCTGAGCGTTCACGTTCGCGTTGCCGGTCCGGATGAAACGCGAGTCGGGCCGCTCCGCGAGGATCCGCTCGAGCATCACCGCCTTGAGCCAGAGACCGATGTTGTGGCCGCGATGGGCCGCAACGACCGCGGTGCCTTCCTGCTGGATGGCGTGTGGATCGCGGGGGTTGAACTCGACCTCCGTGAACCCGACGCCCTCACCGGTGCGCTCATCGATCGCGAGAAGCAGCCACCAGGTCATCCCGGCCTGCTTGAACCAGCTCTCGCGCTGCCGGATCTGGGTCTCGGTGAGGTTCCAGTCGTTGAATGCGATGTCGCCGCGGGGCATGTCGTTGATGCCGCCAGCCGCCTCGATGTAGGCATTCACGAGCGGCTCGGGCACCGTGCCATCGACCCGCTCGAGCCGGTAACCCCGCGGCGCTCGTCGGGCCCACTCGCCGACCTTCATGCGATCGACGCTCCCCAAATCCAGCTGGTTGATCTTCATCGGGAGCCCCGGCGTCGCCGCGATGGCGAGCCCGAACGCCTCGCCGGACGGCAGACGGTCACTTGTCTCGCCGATGAAGATGACGTCTTCGCCTTGCCCCTCGCAGGACTCGACGACCCTCCGATAGAGCGCGCGACCCAGACCGTTGCGGCGGTGGTCCGGTGCGACCGCGACGTCGGACCACCGGATGTGCGCGTTGTCTTTGTCTTCGAGATTGCGCGCCGCGACGCCATACCCAGCGAGCTTTCCATCGCGGTTGCGGGCGAGGAAGATCGCGCGCCACTGGCCGGGAGGCATCGCCCGCAGCTGCCGCGCGATCACGTCGAGCGGGGCCGGTGGGTCCTCGGGGACGCGCTCGCGTGCGAGATCCTGGCGCAGCCGGGCAGCTTCGAGGACCTCTGCATCGCTCATGATCGCCAGGTCGGCGCGTTCGATCGTGTACCCGCTCGGCGTCCGCATCGGGCGAGCGTAACGCCGCCCGCGGTCCTGACTATCGCGGCCGATACGTTCGGCTAGCATCCGCGCGCCAACGAGGGGAGTGCGACTTGGGGAACACGCTCATCACCAACGGGACCATCGTCACGGCCGCCGACACCTACAAGGCTGACGTCCTCGTCGAGGACGAAAAGATCGCCATGATCGGCAAGGGCCTGAAGGCGGCGGGCGCGAAGCGCATCGATGCGACGGGGAAGTACGTGATCCCAGGCGGCATCGACGTGCACACGCACATGGAGCTGCCGTTCGGTGGGACGTTCGCTTCGGACGACTTCTACACCGGTACCGTGGCCGCGGCGTTCGGCGGGACGACCTCGATCGTCGACTTCGCCGTCCAGGGAATGGGCGAGCCGCTCGAGACGGCGCGAGACGCGTGGCTCCGGAAGGCCCGCGGCAAGGCGGCCATCGACTACGGCCTGCACATGATCGTGCGGGACGTCACCGACAAGGTCCTGAAAGAGATGGACGTGATGGTCAAAGAGGGCGTCTCGTCCTTCAAGCTGTTCATGGCTTATCCCGGCGTCTTCCAGGTCGACGACGGTTCGATCTTCAAGGCGATCTCGCGAACGGCCGAGAACGGTGGGCTCATCTGCATGCACGCGGAGAACGGCGGCGTCATCGACGTGCTCGTGAAGCGCGCGCTCGCCGCGAAGCACACCGAGCCGAAGTGGCACGCCCTCACGCGGCCACCGGAGGCCGAGGGCGAGGC
>VBGU01000400.1:1816-2637 GCA_005881085.1 Chloroflexota bacterium
CGCGACCGCGGCCTTCCCGCCTATGCCGAGACGTGCCCGCAGTACCTCTTCCTCTCCATCGACAACTACGACGAGCCCGGGTTCGACGGAGCGAAGTACGTGATGAGCCCACCGCTTCGCGAGCGCTGGCACCAGGACGAGCTGTGGAAGGGACTTGCGCGGAACGACCTGCAGGTCGTGTCGACCGACCACTGCCCCTTCTGCATGAACGAGGGTTACATGGGCCAGCCGAGACAAAAGCAGCTGGGCATCGGCGACTTCTCGAAGATCCCGAACGGCGCGCCGGGCGTCGAGACGCGCATGGTCCTGCTCTACGACGGCGGGGTCGTGCAGAAACGGATCACGCTGAATCGCTGGGTCGAGGTCACGTCGACGACGCCGGCGAAGATCATGGGTATGTTCCCAAAGAAGGGGACCATCGCGGTCGGCAGCGACGCCGACATCGTGGTGTGGGATCCGCGTACGACATCGACGATCTCTGCGAAGACCCACCACATGCGCGTCGACTACAACCCGTACGAGGGGCGCAGGGTCAAAGGAAAGGCCGCCGTGGTGCTCTCGCGCGGGGAGATCATTGTCGCCAAGGACGAGTTCCTCGGCAAAAAGGGCCGCGGCAAGTTCATCAAGCGCGGTAGCCCATTGCTGCAGACTTAGCGGATGACGACTCCACCGATGCTCCGCCAGATGCGTCACGACGTGTGGGCGACCGGGATGCTCCTCGATCACTGTCGCTCGCTCACCCAGGAGCAGCTCCAGCTCACTGCCCCGGGAACGTACGGCTCGATCCAGAAGACGTTCGCGCACATCGTTCGCGCGAACGA
>VBGU01000401.1 GCA_005881085.1 Chloroflexota bacterium
ACCTCTTCCACAAGAGCGGCGAGGGCTGGATCGCTGACCGTGACAAACACCTCGACGGCACCATCCGTCCCGCGCACGATGCCCGCGAACGTGCTGGGTGCCTCCGCGCGCAACTTCGCATCGAGAGCCCTGGCGAGCGATGGGAACGGTGAATCGCCAGGAGTCGCCGCCCTCGGAGTGAAGGTTCGCTCTTTCAAACGTCGTCTTCCTTAGTCCGCGATCCGCGTCTCCGCGGGCCCGAGGATCGACCAGTGCGTCATGTTCTTTCCGGGCTTCGCCCCATGCCAGTGCCGCGTGCCTTTCGGAATCAGCGCGATCACGCCCGGGGTGAGGTCGTGCTGCTCCTCGTCGGTCGCGATAAGCCCGTCGCCCTCGGTACACATGAGGATCTGATCGTTCGTGTGCGTGTGCCACCGGTTGCGCGCGCCGGATTTGAAATGGATCTCCGACAGCCGAAGATCGGTACTGTGCTCCCCGCCCACCGCGGTGAACGAGTCGACGTCGCCGGAGAAGATCTCGGCGACGCTCCTGGTGGGCTTCCGCATCTCGGGCTTGACCACCCGCACGCGCGGATGGTCGCACGCGTCGGGCAGACTTGACCACAGTGAACGCACCGCTCGCCGTCGAGGCGCTCGACCTCGAACGCACGTATGCGTCGGGCCACGCGACCGTGGCGGCACTGGCCGGCGTCACGCTCGGAATACGGCGCGGCGAGTTCGTCGCTGTGATGGGGCCCTCCGGTTCCGGCAAGTCGACCTTGCTCAATGTCGTCGCGGGCCTCGAGCGGCCGACCGGCGGGACGGTCCGGGTCGACGGGGAGGACCTGGCGAAGCTGGACGAGGAGGCGCTCGCTCGCCACCGCAGCAAGCGCGTCGGCATGGTCTTTCAGGCGTTCAACCTGCTCCCGCGCTTCCGCGTCGTCGATAACGTCGCGCTACCACTCGCCTTCTCCGGCGTGCCGGCGGCCGAGCGCATCCGCCGAGCTCGCGCGATGCTCGAACGCCTCGGCATGAGCTCGCGTGCCGAGCACCGCACGAACGAGCTCTCGGGTGGAGAGCTCCAGCGTGCTGCCGTCGCGCGCGCGCTCATCGCGCAGCCGGCGATCCTCCTCGCCGACGAGCCAACCGGGAATCTCGACAGCGCGAACGGCGCCGCGCTCATCGCGCTGTTCGAGGAGCTGCACGCGCAAGGGCAGACGGTCCTCCTGGTGACACACGACGCGCAGATCGCATCGCACGCCGAGCGCACGATCCGCATGCGCGACGGCCGGGTGGTGGACGAGTGAGACCCGGCGATCTTCTCGGCATGTCGCTCGGGAACTACGGCCGCGCACGGCTCCGCTCGGGCCTCACCACGGCGGGCGTCACGATCGGCACCGCGCTCGTCGTCCTACTGATCGCGCTCGCGACCGGAGCTGAAGACAACGTGCGCCGCTCGATCTTCTCGATCGGCGACCTGCGGCTCGTCACGGTGCAGCCGTTCCAGCCCGGCGCGAACGGGCTCTCCGCCGTGCCTCGCACGATCACCGACGACACCGTGGCCAAGCTGAAGGGCGTCGCTCACGTCGACGGCGTGTACCGGCAGTTCGACGCGCCGCTCGGGATGGTCGTCGAGGGGGGCGACGACGCGACCATTCGGCCGCAGGGGATCGAGCCCGGCGCGCCCGTGGATCGCGGCGACCTGCTCGCGGGGCGCCATCTCGAAGCCGGAGACCGCGCCGTCGCCGTCATTCCGGGGAACATCGCGCGCCTCGTGGCGCCGACCGCCGGCGCCGCGATCGGCAGGACGGTAACGATGCGGGTCGGAGGCGCGGTGAAGCTCGGCAGCACGCGGATCGGCGGAAGCGGGACGCCGCGTGACTACGCGGTGAAAATCGTCGGCGTCTTCGACGAGCAGGCTTCCCAGACGTCGTTCCGCATCCCACTCGACGACGCCCTCCTCGCGGGTGCGGAGAATCGCGGGCTCACACCCGACGCCATCCGCGAGACCACCGGCTACAGCGGCCTCGCCGTGGAGGCAGACGACTCGATAAACGTGGCCGACATCGTCAAGTCCGTGCAGGAGCTCGGCTTCTCGTCGTTCTCGCTGAAGCAAGTAGTCGAACAGATCGATCAGGGCTTCGGCGTGTTCAGGGGGATCCTCGCGGGGATCGGCGGTGTCGCGTTGCTCGTCGCGGCGATCGGCATCGCGAACACGATGGTCATGTCGGTGCTCGAACGCACGCGCGAGATCGGGATCATGAAGGCGGTCGGCGCGTCGCCGGGAGACATTCGCGCGCTGTTCCTCGCCGAGGCGGCATACGTCGGGGTATTCGGTGGGATCCTGGGACTCGCCCTCGGGCTCGCCGGCGGTCAGCTCATCGACCGCATCATCCGGCAGCTGAATCCGCGCACGAATCCGGCCGCGATCTTCGTCGTGGGCCCAGAGCTCGCGCTCGGCGCGCTGGCGCTGGCGCTTGGGGTCGCGTTGCTCGCCGGCTTCCTCCCCGCGCGCCGTGCCATGCGGATGTCGGCCTTGAGCGCGCTCCGCTACGAATGAAGCTGCGTTGGCCGATGTTCGGTCGCAAGCGCCGACCGAGCATGGTGCTGTTCGGAGAGCACGGAAATACGGCGGTCACATGGGGAGCAGACTTCGGATGGCTGCGCGACGTTTCCCCTGCCGGCTGGATCGGCCCGCGACTGCACCCGTTCGCTCAGGACATCGGATCCGTGATCCCAGAGGGTTTCGCGGCGTACGCGCGTCTCTTCCATCCCGTGGAAGTGGATCGCGATCGCCGCGAGCGGTGGAGCGACGTGGCGGCGCGGAACGGCCGCATCGTCCATTCCGAAATGCAGTTTCACATGATCGCCGCTCCCCGAGGTCAAACACCGTCGGTCGATTACAACCGCGGCAACCAACCGAGAATGGGGACGCTCCACGTCGAGCAGCGGCGCATCTTGGTCGACCACCTGAGGAGCGCAACGACCACACCCGACCGTTGCTGGTTCGCGATGTGGGAAGGCTTCGGCGGACTCGACGACGGGGGCATTCGCGAACGGGTCGAGCTGCCTAGCCGCAACTACTTGCTCTACAGCGGT
>VBGU01000078.1 GCA_005881085.1 Chloroflexota bacterium
CGAGACGCCCGAGCGTCTCGGGCATGCCGAGCGCCGTGGCCGGCGCCGGAAGGATGTAGGTCGTCCGGCGGTACAGCTCGACGCCGGGGTTCTCGAGGTTCATCGCCGTGACCGCGGGGACCCCCATCGCGGCGGCGCGCGCGCACGCCTCACCGCACGCGAGCCCGTACCGTCCCGCGTTGAAGGCGGGACCGGCGACGAGCACGTCGGCTTTCTGCGCGCGGAGCGCGGATTCCACTTCGGCGCCGAACGACTCGAGATCGGTCGCGGCGCGGTTGTCCCCGCAGATGAACGTCGCCACGACGCGGCCCGCGTCGCCGAGCTCCTTCTGAAGACCGATGCCCGGGCCGATGGAACCCTCACGCACGGTGAACGGGAAGTCGCCGGCCTCCTCGCCGCCAACACGACCGAAGAACTGGTTCAAGTACTGGACGACGCGAAGCTCGGTCAGGGACTCACACCTTCCTGGCTCGTTGCGCGAACTGCCGTCTCACGATACGGGATGGCGCCGGAACCGGGGCGCGGTCGAGCGCGCTGCCGTCGCTGGACCTCCGGCGCACCGTGCGGGACCATCCACATATCGTGGGTCGAGGAGTTCGCTCGCTGGGGTTGGCGTCGCGGTGATGTATCTCTTCCAACGCCTCGTGCAGGGCCTCCTCGTGCTCCTCGGCGTGACGACGATCGTCTTCGCGCTGACGTTCGTCGCCGGCGACCCCGCCTCGACGCTCGCGCCGCTCGACACGACCCCGGCCGAGCTCGCGCAGTTCCGCCACAACATGGGTCTCGACCGGCCGGTCCCGGTGCAGTACCTCGACTTCCTCGTGCACGCGGTCCGCGGCGACTTCGGAATGTCGTACAGCAGTCACGAGCCCGCGATGGGCGTCGTCCTCGAACGGCTTCCGGCAACGCTGCGGCTCACAGGCGCCGCCGTCCTGTTCGCGCTCGTCGTCGCGATCCCGCTCGGACTGCTCGCGGCGATGTACCACGACCGCTGGATCGACGCCGCCGCACGCTTCTCCGCGTTCCTCGGCCAGTCGATACCCGTGTTCCTGCTGGGCATGGTCCTCATCCTCGTCTTCGCTGTGGGTCTGCGCTGGCTACCGTCTTCCGGGGGGGAATCGTGGAAGAGCCTGATCCTGCCGGCCATCTCGATCGGCTCGTTCTCCGCCGCGGTGCTCGCGCGCCTGCTGCGGTCGAGCCTGCTCGAGGTGCTCTCGCAGGAGTACATCCGCACCGCATACGCGAAGGGCCTCGCTGGCCGCACCGTGGTCGTCCGCCACGCGCTGAAGAATGCGGCGCTGCCCTTCGTGACGATGCTCGGGCTGCAGGTCGGCTTTCTGCTTTCGGGCGCGGTCGTGGCCGAGACGATCTTCGCCTATCCGGGGATGGGGAGGCTGGCGGTGGAGGCGATCTCGAGGAAGGACGTCCCCGTGATCCAATCGTTCGTGACGATCGCCGCGGTCATCGTGATCGTCGCGAACCTGTTCGTCGACCTCGTCTACACGCGGATCGATCCCCGCATCCGACTCAGTTGAGGCGCCGAGTCGGCTCGCGCGTGCCGAGCGGACCCGCCCTACTCGGCCTCGCGATCCTCGCGGCGTTCGTGCTCGCGGCGCTCTTCGCCGACCAGATCGCTCCCAACCCGGACACGCAGCAGCTGCTCCAGCGTCTCGACGCGCCGTCGTTGGCCGGCGGCGAGCACGGCCATCTGCTCGGCACGGACAGCCTCGGGCGCGACCTCCTCGCCCGCGTCATCCACGGAGCGCGCGTGTCGCTCACCGTGGGCCTCGTGGGCGTCGCGCTCTCGGGCGGGGTCGGCATCACGCTCGGGCTCATCGCGGGATACCTGGGCCGGCGTTGGGATCGCATCATCATGCGCGTCGCGGACGTCCAGCAGGCGATCCCGGCTCTGGTCCTCGCCGTCGCGGTCGCGGCCATCGTGAGGCCGAGCATCACGAATCTCATCGTCGTCCTCGCGGTCACGACGTGGTTCACCTTCGCGCGCGTGGTGCGCTCCGAGGTGCTGTCCCTGCGCGAGATGCTTTTCGTCGAGTCCGCGCGCGTGGTCGGCGCGAGCGACGCCCGCATCATCGGGCGGCACATCCTCCCGAACGCCGCCGCGTCCATCATCGTCATCGCGACGCTCATGGTCGGAAACCTCATCCTGTTCGAGGCGAGCCTGTCGTTCCTCGGCGTGGGTGTCCCGCTCACGACGCCGACCTGGGGACGCATGGTCTTCGACGGGATCGAATATGTCGCGACCGCGTGGTGGATCGCGCTCTTCCCCGGCCTCGCCGTGATGCTCACCGTGCTCTCGACGAACCTCGTCGGCGACTGGCTGCGCGACGCGCTCGACCCGCGCCAGCGGCGTCGCTAGCCGGCGTTCGCCAGCGAGATCATCCGGCCCATAGCCTTCGACATCGTCACATAGCCGCCATACCACGAGTCCGAGGGTGGCGGGAGGGCGTACAGACGCACGCCGGTGACATCGGGCAGCGTTGCGTGGAGGTCGCGGAGGCGCTCGGCACATTCTTCGGGCGTGCCGGCGAGCGCGAACTGATCGAGCACGTCGTCGGTGATGAGATCGGCCAGCTCCAAGGGTAAATACGGCTGCGTCCAGAAGTCCCACTTCGCCAGCGCCGTGATGACGTGATCGGGCACGTCGAACTCGGTGGGGCGGCGCCAGTCGGCGCGCTGTCGCGAGTACTTCTCCGCGCCCGCCATCCAGAGGATGCCCTGCGCAGCCGGGCGCTTCGCCGCGCGCCGCGCCGCCGCGCGATCGTCGGAAATCGAGCAGGGCATCGAGATATCGATCTCGAACGAGCCCATCGGGCGGCTGCCGCGTGCGGCACCGGCCCGGACGTGCTCCAGCTGCTCGCGGTGGTGCGTGAGGTTCACGAAGAACGCGGCCAGGTGGACGATGTCCGCGACCTCACCGGCGAGCTCGATCATCCGCCTGCCGCGAGCCGCGACGAGGATGGGGAGGGACGCACGGAACGGCTTGAAGTTGAGCTTCGCGCGCTCGACGCTGATGACCTTCCCTTGGTAGCTCACCTCCTCGCCGCGGAAGAGGCGCCGGCAGATCTCGACTGCGTCGCGCACCGCCTCGAGTGGATGGACCCGCTCGCCCGGCCAGAACGCCGGCTGCTCGAGGCCGCCGCCGAGACCGAGCACGACGCGACCGCGCGACAGGTCGTCCATCGTCGCGTGCGCGAGCGCCGTGAGCGCGGGATGGCGGACGAACGGATCGGTCACCAGGCTCTCGAGCGCGAGGCGCTCGGTCGCGACGAGGCACGCCGTCATGTGGACGTACAGATCGGGGTAGTAGCGCCAGTCGGCGACGCCGAAGCGGTCGAAGCCCGCCGCCTCCAGGTGTCCCGCGAGGTCGACGAAGCGCGCGGAGGGTTCCCGCCACAGCGATGTCGGAAGATCGAACGTGAATTTCATGCGGAAAGAGGAGCGACTGGTCGACCCGCGCCGGCATCGCTGCCGGCGCGGGTCGCCTGAAACGTCCCTATTTTGCCGCCGTCGTGTTCGTACCGAGGATCGGAGTGATGCCGTGGGCCTTCCAGCCCGTGACCTTGCTGTTCACGCCGTAGAGCGCGTTGTCCGCGCTGATGTAGATGCCAAACGGATCGGTCGCGAGGACCTTCGCGGCCTGCGTGTACGCCGCGGTCTGTGCCGCCTGATCGAGCGTCGCGCCACCCTGATCGAGGAACTTCTGCGCGTCCTGGTTGCAGAAGCTCGAGATGAACCCCTTGCAACCTGCGAGCAGATCGAGCAGCGCGGGATGTGTGAACGTGTTCCATGTCACGAAGTACAGCGGGTCGAGGCCCTTCTTGATCCAGCGGTCGTTGAAGACGTCGGTCGGGAGCGCGTTCAGGTTGACCTTGATGCCCACCTGCCCGAGCTGGGCGATGACCGCCTGCGCGACGTCGGGCTTCGCGGTGTTCGAGATGTCGGCGTCGATCGAGAAGCCGCTCGGGTAGCCGGCCTCGGCGAGCAGCGACTTTGCCTTCGCCTGGTCGAACGCGAACGGCTTCAGGTCGGAGGTGTAGCCGTCGGTGAGGTCGGTGATACCCGCGGCGAGCTGGCGGGCGTGCCCACCGAGCACGGTCTTGATGATGGTCGCCGTGTCGACCGCCATGTTCATCGCCTGCCGTACTTTCGCGTCCTTCAGCGGTTTCGCGGCGTCAGACGTGGCGGCAGTGTTGAAGAACGCCCAGTTGTAGACGGGACTCTTGCTCTCGACGACGTTGAACCCGGCCGCCTTGAGCGGGTCGACCTGATCGGGGGGCAGGTCCTGGACGATGTCGGCGGAGCCGGCCTTCAGCTCGGCGACGCGCGTCGCCGCGGTCGGGATCGCACGGAAGACGAGCGTCTTCACGAGCGGCTTGCCCTTATAGCTGCCGGTCCAGTAGTCGGTGTTCGCTTCCATCGTGACGCGGTCGTCCTTGGCCCAGCTGACGAACTTGAACGGGCCGGTGCCGATCGGCTTGGCGATGAAGCCCGCCTGGCCGACGCTCTGGTAGTACTTCGACGGAAGGATCGACAGGTTGTTCGCGGTCGTGTCGAAGATCCGCGCGTCGATGCGGCTGAGCTTGAACTGCACGGTGTTCGGGTCGACGACGACCGCCGAGTCGACGGCCGCGAAGTTCGACGCCGAGCCCGAGTTCAGGTCCTTGCTCTTGATCGTGTCCAGCGAGAACTTCACGTCGTCGGCGGTGACCGCGTCGCCGTTGTGGAACTTCACGCCCTTGCGGATGTTGAACGTGATCGTCGTGCCTTCGACCTTCCACGATTCGGCGATGCCGGGGACGATCTTGCCGTCGTAGCCCCACTCGACGAGCGAGTCGAAGACGTTCTCGCGGTACGAGATACCGACGATGTCGTAGCTCAGGTACGGGTGCGGGCTCTGGATGTCGCCCCGCATCGCGATGGTGAGCGTGCCCGCCGGACCCGAGGGCGTCGCGCTGGCCGCCGCCGACGGCGCGTTCGATGCGCCGGGCGTCTGCGTGCAGGCAGCCACCAGCGAGACCACGAGGGGCAGGACCACCAGTCGCGCGAAGTGTCGGATACGTCCGAATGTCATGGTCTCCTCCTTCACTGTGTTCGCGTCGCTCGCGTCATCTTCCAACCCGTCATCTACCTCCCGACCTCCCTAGGCGACCGCCGATCGTGCGGGTGCGCCGGCCGATGCCACGCCCGCGTTCACGAGACGCGCGACGCGACCAAAGCCCTTGACCATGTCGACGTAGCCCTCGAAGAGCGGCTTGCCGGCGGGCGGTACGGCGTAGATCCGTACGCCCGTGACCTCCGGCAGTTCGCGCTGGAGCGCGCGCAGGCGCTCCGCGCACTCCAGAGGCGTCCCAGCGAGCGCGAACTGGTCGAGCACGTCGTCGCTGATGAGGTCGGCGAGCCGGTCCGGGAAGTGCGCCTGCGTCCAGAAGTCCCATGAGGCGAGCGCCTCGATGACGTGCTCGGGCACGTCGAACTGCTTCGGGCGCACCCAGTCCTTGCGGTCGCGCGAATAGCGCTCCGCCGCGGCCGTCCACAGGATCCCCTGCGCCGCCGGGCGCTTCGCGGCACGCCGCGCGGCGTTCCGGTCCTCGGACACGGAGCAGGGCATCGAGATGTCGATCTCAAAGGTCCCCATGCGACGGCCGGCGCGCTCGGCGCCGCGCTTGACGTGCGCGAGGTTCTCGCGGTGATGGCCCGCGTTCACGAAGAACGAGGCCAGGTGCACGATGTCCGCGAGCTCACCCGCGAGCTCGAGCATGCGGGTCCCGCGCGCCGCGATGAGGATCGGCAGGTCGCGGCGAAATGGCGTGAAGTCGAGCTTCGCGCCCTCGACGCTGATCTCGCGCCCTTGGAATGTCACCGTCTCGCCGGCGAGCATGCGGCGGCAGATCTCGACGGCCTCGCGCACCGCGGTCATCGGAAGCTTGCGCTCGTACTCCCAGAACGTGGGCTGCTCGACACCGGCCCCGATGCCGAGGATCGCCCGCCCGTGCGAGAGGTCGTCCATCGTCGCGTGCGCGAGCGCCGTGAGCGACGGATGCCGGACGTATGGATCGGTCACCAGGCTCTCGACCTCGAGCTTCGTCGTGGCCTGCAGGCATGCGGTCATCACGACGAAGCAGTCGTGATAGAAACGCCAGTCGCTTACACCAAAGCGATCCAGGCCCTCCTCCTCGCAGAGCTGCGCGAGTTCGACGAGCTTCCCGACCGGATCCACCCACCCGATGGACGGCAGGTTGCCGAAGGTGAACTTCATCGCTTCTCGATCCCCAAGCCCGGATGTCTCGCTTCGCGAGGCAGTGTCTCTCCCCGCGAGACACTGCGCCGGGCGGGATGGGCTGTCAACGTCGTGACGTCGCAGTGAGTCCTGCTGTCATGCGGTCGCGGTCTTGCGGCGTGCCGCCTGCAGCGCCGCGGTGGCCGCGGAGGCCATGAACGAGATGTCGAAGCCGACCGCGACGAACTGGTAGCCCTTTTCGAGCATCGCCGTGACCCGTCCGGGCGATGCGTGAATGCCGCCGGGGACGCCGAGCTCCGTGGCGACGCGCCGCACCTTCTCGAGCGCGGCCCAGTACTCCGGAAAATCCGGATCCCAGGTGTTCGGCAAGCCCATGCTCGCGCAGAGGTCGCCCGGACCGATGAAGTAGCCGTCGATGCCCGGGACGGACAGGATCTCGCGCGCGTTCTCGACGGCGGTGATGTGTTCGATCTGCACCATAAGGAGGATCTCCTCGTTCGCGTGCTCTACGTAGTCGGCGCCACCGTAGAGGCGCGTGCGTGAGCCGCCGATGCTTCGCGCGCCGAGCGGTGGGTAACGCGTCGCGCGAACCGCCGCCTCCGCGTCAGCGCGGTCGTTGACCATCGGCACGACGAGCCCGTATGCGCCCGCATCGAGCGCGCGCTTGATCCAATCGACGCCGTTGGAAGGCACGCGTACGAGCGGGACGGTCTCGGTCGTGCTGATCGCCTGCAGAAGTGATTGCGTGAGCGTCGCGTCGATCGCGCCGTGCTCCTGATCGATGACCAGCCAGTCGAAGCCAAGCTGAGCGAGCTGCTCCGCGCCGAGCGTGCTTCCGAGCGCCATGAACGTCCCGAGCGCCGGCTCGCCGGCCTTCAGAAGCTGCTTCACCCGATTGGTGCGCATCTATCGGCCACCGCCGCGGGCTCCGGCGCGCGGCGGCAGATGGCCATGACCTCGCCAAGTGCTTCGACGTCGCCGACGTAGTCCGCGAGCGTGCGCGATCGGAGCGGCAACGGGAGCTTCACGCGGAAGCCCGTCGCGCCCGGCGCTTCTTCCGCCAGGGATCGGAGCCGGCGCGCGCATTCGAGCGGCTCGCCCCACACCGTGAACTGGTCGAGCACGTCATCGGTGATGAGCGCGCCGAGATCCGCCGGCAGATCAGGGTCCTTCCACATGTCCCAACCCGCTGCGAGCGCCTCGACGGTCGCGGAGGGGACCGCGAAGCCTCGCGGCACTGACCACTCGCGCTGGCGCCCGTAATGATCGGCGCCGGCGTACCAAAGGATGCTCTGCGCGGCATTGCGAAGCGCCGCGCGCCGCGCGCGCTCGCGGTCGTGCGATGCGCTGACGGTGACGGAGATGTCGATCTCATCGCTTCCCGCGGCCCGCCCGGCCCGCTCCGCGCCCTCCGCGACGCGCCGGAGCTCTTCGGCGCGGTTCTCGCGGCCGAGGAACAGCGACGCCAGGTGCACGATGTCGGCGATCTCCCCGGCCAGTGCGAGCATGCGTGGCCCGCGCGCGGCGATGAGGACGGGGATCGGCGGCGGGAGCGGACAGTCCAGCGCGACGTCATGCACGTGCACGACGCTTCCATCGAACGTGACGCGCTCGCCGCGCCACATCGCGCGCACGACGTCAATGCATTCGCGGACGGCAGCGACCGCGTGTGGCCGGTCGTGACCGAACGGAGCGATCCAGACCCGCTTCGGGACCTCGACGCCGCCGCCGATGCCAAAGATCGCGCGCCCGCCCGACACATCGGCGATGGCCGCCCAGGCGCACGCGATGAGCGCGGCGTCGCGCGTGAACGGATTCGTCACGAGGCTCTCGATCCCGATGCGACGCGTCCCGGTCGCGCACGCGGTCATGACGGCGACGCAGTCGAAGTGGAACTGCAGGTCCGCGACGGCGAACCGGTCGAACCCGACCTCCTCGCAGCGCTGGGCGACGGTCACGATGTCGCGCATCGGGAGCTTCCAACCGACGGCGGGCAGGTTGCTGAACGTGAACCTCAAAACGCCCTCCGCCCCCCTTCTCGCTTTGCGATACGCCGTCTCGCGATAGTATCCACCCCCTCGACATGCGGAACTACGACGAGACACGCCGTGACTTCCGATGGCCCGCCCCGGAGCACTTCAACTTCGCCGACGATGTGGTCGGTCGTTGGGCATCGACAAAGAACGGCGAGGCGGTCGCGATGCGGTGGATCGGTGACGGCGGGGAACGGACGCTCACGTTCCGCCACTTCGCCGAGCGCTCCGACCGTCTGGCGAACGCGTTGGAAGGCCTCGGTCTGGTCGCCGGCGACCGCGTGCTGCTGATGCTCCCCCGTGTCGTCGAATGGTGGGAGGCGATGCTCGGTCTCGAGAAAGCGCGTCTCGTGGCCATGCCAGCGACGACCCTGCTCACGCCGAAGGACATCGACTACCGGTTGGGCGCGGCCGAGGCGAGCGCGGTGATCACGGACGCGGCGAACGCCGAGAAGGTGGACGCCGCGTCACGTTCGTCCGCGCTCAAGGCGAAGATCGTGGTTGGGGCC
>VBGU01000079.1 GCA_005881085.1 Chloroflexota bacterium
GACCAGAAGAAGGCCGCCCACCCTCTGAAGCCAATAGACCATTTCCCCGGCCAGCGCTCCGACGAGGGCAACGGCTACCCAGAGGAGGGTGAACACAGTCGTGAATCCGAGCACGAAGGCAAAGGCGTGCGCCACAGTGCGCGCCCGGTGCGTGCCGGCGAGCGCGGCCTCACCTGCCATATCGACGAGGAAGGCTGGTACCAGAGGCAGGCAACACGGCGAAAGGAACGACAGGATCCCCGCGCCGAACGCGATGACGACGTTCATGAGGGACTAGCCTACGGGCCACTCCCGCGCATAAACGACGAGGTCGAGGCCGTAGAAGCGACCGGGGCCCTCGAGGATCAGGCCGCACTTGGACGCCACGTTTCGCGAACGCGCGTTGTCGGGAAGGATGAGCGCGACGATGCGTCGGAGGCTGAGCTCGCCAAAGCCGTAATCGACGAGGGCGCGAGCCGCCTCGGTCGCGTACCCGTGACCCCAGACCCGCGGCGCGAGCTCGTACGCCACCTCGACCTCGGGGCCCTTTCCTTCGACCGGAAAGAGACCGACCTGTCCGAGGAACTCCGACGAGTCCTTGCGCTCGACCGCCCAGAGACCCATGCCCGGAGGCTGACGCGCCGTGAAAGCCATCGTGCGCGCGAGACGCTGCGCGGTCTCGGCGACGTCCTTCGAGGGCGGGCTCGGCGTCCACTTCATCACCTCGGGTGAACCGAACACTTCGTGCAGCGGCGTCGCGTCGTCCTCGCGGTACGAACGGATGACAAGCCGTTCGGTCCTGAGCGGGAGCGGCATTAGCCGATCGCTTGCCCGAGATCTCCGATGAGGTCGTCGACCGTCTCGATTCCCACGGAGAGACGAACGAGCCCGGCCGGAGGCGCGAGCTTGGTGCCCCGGACCGAGTCGTGCGTCATCGCAAGCGGGATCTCGATGAGCGATTCGACGCCGCCCAGCGACTCGGCGAGCGCGAAGATCTTCGTCCGCGCCGCCATGCGTTTCGCAGCTACTTCGCCCCCGCGCAGCTCGAACGACAGCATCCCGCCGAAGGCGCGCATCTGACGGCGAGCGAGCGTGTGCTGGGGGTGCGTCGCGAGACCGGGGTAGTTGACGGTCGTGACCTTGGGGTTCTCCGCGAGCCACTCCGCGATGGCCTGCGCATTCGCGGAGTGCCGCTCCATCCGTACCGCGAGCGTCTTTGCGCCACGCAGCACGAGCCACGCGTCGAACGGACCGGGCACGCCGCCGGCCGCGTTCTGTAAGAAGGCGATGCGACCGCGAAGCTCCTCGTCGTTTCCGGCGAGCCCACCTCCGACCACGTCGGAATGCCCGCCCAGGTACTTCGTCGTCGAGTGCAGCACGACGTCCGCGCCGAGCTTGAGTGGCTGCTGGAGGTAGGGGCTCGCGAACGTGTTGTCGACCACGGCGAGCGCCTTCCCTCTGTGTGCGATGTCGGCGAGCGCGGCGATGTCGAGGACCTTCATGAGCGGGTTGGAAGGGGTCTCGATCCACACGAGCTTCGTGCGGGGTCGCATCGCGCGCTTCGCCGCTTCGGGTTTGCGCATGTCGACCACGGAGAGCTCGATGCCGAGTCGAGCGAAGACCTTCGTGAACAGGCGGTAGGTCCCGCCGTACACGTCGTCGGTTATGACCACATGGTCACCCTTCGAAAGGAGGTGTGCGACCGCGTCCGTCGCGGCCATCCCGGACGCGAACGCGAGACCCCAGCGGCCGCCCTCGAGCGCCGCGAGGCACGTCTCGAGGGCCGTGCGCGTGGGGTTCCCGGTGCGGGCGTACTCGTAGCCCTTGTGCTTCCCCACGGCTTCCTGCGCGAACGTCGAGGTCTGGAAGATCGGGACGACGACGGCGCCGGTCACGGCTTCGGGCTCCTGCCCGGCGTGGATGGCGAGCGTCTCGAATCCGGGCTTGCGGGGGGTGTCCTCCACGACTAGCGGGGAGCGACCTTCCGCTGGTGCGCGACGAACTCCAAAAGGTCCGCTTTTGTGATGACCGACACCGGCCGGTTGTCGCGCGCCGCGAGCAGAGCGGGCGCGCCGCCGGAGAGCTCCTGGTAGAGGCGCTCGATGTCGTCGGTCGCCTGAACCACCGGGAACGGCGGATCCATGACCCGCTCGACGCGTTCGTCGACGAGCGCGGGCTCGCGGAATACCCGATCGAGCATCGTCTTCTCCGAAACGCTTCCGACGATGTCGGTGACCGCGCCCGCGGCGCCGTCGGCGGTCACCGGGATCTGCGAGATGCCATAGCGCTGCATGGTGTCGATCGCGCGGCGCACCGTCTCGGTCTTTGAGACGACGATGAGCTCGGGGGTGCCGCCGCGATCCTTCATGACGTCGCCGACATTCGCCGGTATGAGACCGCCGAGGAATCCGTTCTGCCTCATCCACTCGTCGTTGAAGATCTTCGAGAGGTAGCTCCGGCCCGAGTCTGCGAAGAGCACGAGGACGAACGACTTCTCGTCCAGGTCCTTCGCGACCTCGAGCGCGGCGAACATCGCGGTCCCCGATGACCCGCCGACCAGGATCCCTTCCTCGCGCGTGAGGCGGCGCGCGGTGAGGAACGCGTCGCGGTCGGAGACCCGCACCCACCGGTCGACGAGAGCGGGATCGAACGTCGCCGGGTAGAAGTCTTCGCCGATGCCTTCCGTCTTGTACGGATGGATGTCGCCGGTGTAGAGCGACCCCTCAGGGTCGGCGCCGACGATGACGAGGGCTTTATTTTTCTCTTTGAGGTACCGGCCCGCGCCAGTCACCGTTCCGCCGGTGCCCACGCCCGCAACGAGGTGCGTGATGCGCCCCTCCGTTTGTTCCCAGATTTCCGGACCCGTCGTCCGGTAATGAGCTTCCGGGTTCATCGCGTTGTAGTACTGGTTCGGCTGGAACGCGCCCGGGATGTCGCGCGTGAGGCGATCGGCGACCTTGTAATACGACTCGGGAGACTCGGGTGGAACCGCGCTCGGGCAGACCACGACTTCGGCGCCGTACGCGCGCAGAAGGTCGCGCTTCTCCTGACTCTGCTTGTCAGCCATCGTGCAGATGAGCCGGTAGCCCTTGATCGCGGCGGCCATGGCGAGACCGACGCCGGTATTCCCACTGGTCGGTTCGACGATCGTTCCGCCTGGTCGAAGAAGCCCGTGGCGCTCGGCATCTTCGACCATGAGCAGGCCGATGCGGTCCTTCACCGAGCCGCCGGGGTTCAAGTGCTCGAGCTTCGCGACGATCGCCGGCCGTAGTCCCTTGCCTATGCGCGAGAGCCGAACGAGCGGGGTGTGTCCGACGAGGCCAAGGATGTTCGGCGCGATGGTCACCCCGTGATGCTATGCCGCGGCTAGCTGCCGCTGGGCCCCTGCCCCATCAGGGGCCCCGGCCCCTGCTCCACGAGTAGGTAGAGGCCCAGAATGATGAGGACCACCGGGACGAAATACGGCTGCAACGCGAGCGGGACCAGATCGATCTGCAGGAAGAGATCGGCGAGCGCGACGACCGCGATGATCCCGGCGAGAAAGAGCGGCGCTCGGCGATCAGGCGCGAGAAGGAAAACGGCGACGAGGCCGCCCGCGAGCGTGCCGAGGAACACTGGCCCCGCCGTGTCGGCGGGAAGACCGAGTAGCGCCGGGAGCACGAGGCCGAGGCCGAACCCGATGAGCACGCACGCCGGCATCAGGTACACGTACTGCCGCCGCGCGCCGGCCCACCATGCGGCAGCGAACGCGATCCCGAGCGCGACGAAGAGATACGCGCCGGCATTTGGGACCCCGAGCGGAGGAAGCAAGAACGCCCCGCCGATCGCGAGGAGAACGGCGCCGCCGAGCACGCCTCGCCGTTGCGTGGGCGCGGGCGCCCGCTTATTCATCGGGGAGCGCGTTCGCGGCGAGATGCCGCGCAGCGTCGCCCTGAAGGAACTCGGCGTATTTCAGCCCGGTGCCGGTGTTGAAGACGACGACCTCCTCGTCCTCGCGGATCCACCCATCGCGCCGCAGCTTCCCGGTGCCTGCGATCGCCGCACCGCCTTCGGGGCATACGAGCATCCCTTCGGTTCCGCCGGCCGCGCGCATCGATTCTGCGATCTCGCCTTCGCTTACAGCGATCGCGATCCCGCCAGACTCGCGTAGTGCTTTGAGAACGATGAAGTCCCCGAGAGCCTTCGGGACGCGGATGCCGGCGGCGAAGGTGCGCGGATCGGGCCACGGCTCGGACTCGTTACGGCCCTCGACGAACGCTCTCACGATCGGCGCGCAGCCTTCGGCCTGTACCGCGACGAACCGTGGGCGTTTCTGGTCGAGCCAGCCGATGGCGCGGAGCTCGTCGAAAGCCTTCCACATCCCGATCAGACCGACTCCGCCGCCGGTCGGGTAGACGATCACGTCGGGCAGCCGCCAGCCAAGCTGCTCCGCGAGCTCGAAGCCTATCGTCTTCTTTCCCTCGATCCGGTACGGCTCGCGAAGGGTCGACGCCTCGTACCAGCCGCGAGCGGCACATGCCCGCTTCACGACCGCGCCGGCATCGGCGATCGAGCCGGACACGAGGTAGACGTCCGCACCATAGGCGGATGTCTCGCGGATGATCACGTCGGGGGTCGTGTCGGGCATGACGACGACAACGCGAATCCCGGCGCGCGCACCGTACGCGGCCCACGCGGCGCCGGCGTTGCCGGCCGTCGGTAGCGCGATCACGCGCACACCGAGCTCCATCGCCCGCGTCACTCCTACGGCGGCACCGCGAGCTTTGAATGTGCCTGTGGCGAGGAGGCCCTCGTCCTTGATGCGCAGCCGGGGGATGTTGATCTCGGCGCCGAGTCGCTCCGCACCGTTGAGCGGAGTGATGGGCTCGCCGAGGGAGACGAACTTGTCTCCGGTCATCGGGAGGAGCTCGCGATAGCGCCACAGCGTCTCGGGCCGGTCCCGGAGCACGTCCCTCGTGACCGAGTCGCGTACGCGGCGCAGGTCGTAGCGCACGAGGAGCGGCCCGCCATCTGATTTGCAGACCTGCTGGATCTGGTCGACGGGGAAATCTTCCTGACAGCGCGAGCATTCGAGGTGCGTCGCGAACGAGGTCACGCCGCGCGTTCGATCTTGGCCCCGAGCGCACGCAGTCTCTTGTCGAGCTCCTCGTAGCCGCGATCGATCTGCTCGACGTTGTTGATCGTGCTCGTCCCCTTCGCCGAGAGCGTCGCGGCAAGGAGGGCCATACCCGCGCGGATGTCGGGGCTGCGCAGGTCCGATCCGTACAGCTGCGACGGGCCGACGACCACGACGCGATGCGGGTCGCACAAAATGATCCGTGCGCCCATGCTCTCGAGCGAGCCAACCCAGTACATCCGGCCTGGGTACATCCACTCGTGTATGAGCACGGTGCCCTCGGCTTGCGTCGCGACGGCCGTCGCGATGCTCGTGAGATCCGAGGGGAATCCCGGCCAAACCTGCGACTGCACCTTCGGGATCGCCCCGCCGAGGTCGTGCTCGATGACCATGCGGCCGGAGGCCTTCACGACGAGATCGTTGCCCTGCTCCTCGGTCTCGACGCCGAGGCGCTTGAACACCATCCGTGTCATGCGGAGGTATTGCGGCACGGCGTTCTTGATCGTGATCTCGCCGTGGGTCATGGCGGCAGCGCCGATGAGCGAGCCCACCTCCATGTGATCGCTCAGGATCGTGTGCTCGATGCCCTTGAGGCGGTCCGTACCGTCGACGGTGAGCGTGTTGGTGCCGATGCCGACGATCCGCGCGCCCATCTTCATGAGAGCGAGGCCAAGCTGCTGGACGTGCGGCTCGCTTGCCGCGTTCCGGATGACCGTTCGGCCGGGCGCGAGCACCGCGGCCATCAGCGCGTTCTCGGTCGCCGTCACCGACGGCTCGTCGAGAAGCACGTCGGCTCCCTTGAGCCCGCTGGTGTGAAGGCCATAGCCGCCCGACGAGACATCGAGCTCGGCCCCGAATGCGCGGAGCGCGAGGAAGTGCGTGTCGTTGCGGCGCCGCCCGAGGACGTCGCCACCGGGCAGGCCGAGCTTCACCTTCTTGTAGCGCGCGAGCAGCGGGCCCGCGAACAGCAGCGAGGTGCGGATTTCCCGCGCGAGGGCACTCGGCACGTCCATCGTCTTGAGCTCGCCGGTGATGCGGACAGTGCGCTCGTCGAGCTCTTCGACCTTCGCACCAAGGGCGCTG
>VBGU01000080.1 GCA_005881085.1 Chloroflexota bacterium
CCGGTCGCGCGATGAGGACTCACGGTGGGATGAGCCCTCATGGCAGGGCGAAGAAAGGAGACACGAAATGGACGCAAGGAAAGCCGTCATTGCGGCGATCGCAGGAGCATCGATGCTTGGAGGGGTCGCCCTCGGGGCCGCCTTCAGCGCGGGCTCGAGCGCGAACGCGGCGACGAACACACCAACCAGCGGCAACACCCGTGCGGACGCATCGGCATCGCCGGGCGTCTTCGTCTCGAACGAGGATCCGGCGCACGAGGCCGGCGAAAGCGCGG
>VBGU01000075.1 GCA_005881085.1 Chloroflexota bacterium
CTTCACGGTGAGCCGTCGCGCGGGACCACCGTTCTCGCGGGAGATCTGGATCACGTGCTCCGTGCCCTTGTAGGCCTCCGGGAGAGTGATCTCGACCTCGCCCTCGACATCTTCGCCCTGGCGTGCTCGCGTGCGGGTGCGCGTACGCGTGCGGCCGAAGAGGTCATCCGCATCGGCGAAACCACCGTTCCCGGCCTGGCCGAAGAGCGTCCGGAAGAAATCAGAGAACCCGCTGGCGTCGTCGCCGAACGGGTTTTCGCCGGGCTGCCCCGTGTAGACGTACTGGAAGCCGCCGGTCCCGGAGGGACGTCCGCGCCCTTGCGCGAACTGCTCCCACTCCGGGCCGACCGTGTCGTAGCGCTTTCGCTTCTCGGGATCGCTCAGGACCTCGTTGGCCTCGTTGATCTCCTTGAACTTCTTTTCCGCGTCCGGCTTCTTGTTTACGTCCGGGTGGTACTGGCG
Source organism: Chloroflexota bacterium (assembly GCA_005881085.1). Classification (GTDB taxonomy): domain Bacteria; phylum Chloroflexota; class Limnocylindria; order P2-11E; family P2-11E; genus 3-1-20CM-2-70-9. The sequence continues at coordinate 463 of VBGU01000075.1, forward strand.
TGCGAGCTTTCGGTAGGCCTTCTTGATGTCGTCGGTCGCGGCGTTCTTCGGAACGCCAAGCGTTTTGTAGTAGTCCTTGTACTCGACCGGCATCCGTTCCGCCCCCGGAAATTAGTGCGCTGGCGCGGCCGATGGCATGCTCGGACGTGCCGCCTCGATCTGCGCGGGCGTCACGTTCGGTCCGGGCAAGAGCGCCGCCTTGAGCACCTCGTCGATGGTCTCCATCAGCTTGATGTCGACCGTGTCGATGACCTCCTGTGGGACGTCCACCAGGTCCTTCTTGTTCTTCTTCGGCATGAGGAAGACCTTGATCCCGGCGCGGTGCGCCGCAAGGAGCTTCTCCTTCACGCCGCCGATGGGAAGGACGAGGCCACGGAGCGTGATCTCGCCGGTCATCGCGACGTCCTTGCGGACCTTCCGTCCAGTCAGCGCCGAGACGATGGCCGTCGCCATGGTCACGCCGGCCGAGGGGCCGTCCTTCGGGATGGCGCCCGCGGGGACGTGGATGTGCATGGCGTGATCCTTGAAGAATCCCTTCGGCACGCCGAGCTCGGCGTAGTGCGCACGCACGTAGCTGAGCGCCGCGATGGCCGACTCTTCCATGACCTTCTGGATCTGACCGGTGAGGACGAATTCCTCCTGCTTCGATCCCTGGTCCATGATCGTCGCCTCTACGGTGAGGACATCACCGCCGTGCTCGGACACCGAAACGCCGGTGGCCGCGCCGACCTGGTCCTCCTTCTCGGCGAGCCCGTACTCGAACCGCTCGGGACCGAGGTACTTGTCGAGATCCTCGGGCTTGACCTCGATCGTCTCGGCCTTGCCCTCGGCGATCGTTCGCGCGACCTTGCGGTTGATCGTCCCGATCTCCCGCTCGAGGTTGCGGACGCCGGCCTCGCGCGTGTACTCGCGGACGAGCTTGCGAATGGTCTCGTTGCCGATCACGAGCTTGCCGTGCTCGAGGCCGTGCTGCTTCAGCTGCTTCGGCAGGAGGAAGCCCTCGGCGATGTGCATCTTCTCGTCCTCCGTATAACCAGGGAGACGGATGATCTCCATGCGGTCGCGGAGCGGCGGGATGATGGTGTCTTCTACGTTCGCCGTGGTGATGAAGATCACTTTCGACAGGTCGTAGGGCACCTCGAGGTAGTGATCGCTGAAGGCGTTGTTCTGCTCGGGGTCGAGGACCTCGAGGAGCGCCGAGCTCGGGTCGCCGCGGAAGTCCGCGCCGACCTTGTCGATCTCATCGAGCATGAACACGGGGTTGATCTCGCCCGCGGTCTTCATGTTCTGGAGGATGCGGCCGGGTAGCGCGCCGACGTAGGTGCGCCGGTGGCCGCGGATCTCCGCCTCATCGCGAATGCCGCCGAGCGACATGCGGATGAACTTGCGTCCCATCGCTCGCGCGATGGACTTGCCGAGGCTCGTCTTGCCCACGCCGGGCGGGCCCACGAACGAGAGGATCGGCGCGCGCAGGCCCGGGGCGAGCTTGCGGACTGCCATGTACTCGAGGATGCGGTCCTTGATCTTAGGCAGGCCGTAGTGGTCCTCGTCGAGGATCTTCGCGGCTTGCGCGATGTCCCAGTCGTCGCTCGCGGCTTTGCTCCACGGAAGGGAGACGAGCCAGTCGACATACGTGCGGATCACGCCGGTCTCCGGTGAGGCCTGCGGGATCTTCTCGAGACGGCCGACTTCCTTGAGGGCCTTCTCCTTCACCGCGTCCGGCATGCCGGCCTGTTCGATCTTTTCCTTGATCTCGCGAAGCTCCGCGCCGCCCTCGTCTTCGCCGAGCTCCTTCTGGATCGCCTTCATTTGCTCGCGGAGGATGTACTCGCGCTGCGTCTTGTCGAGGGTCTGCTGGACCTCGCTCTGGATCTTCGCCTTGAGCTCGAGGATCTCGTTCTGCTTGGCGAGGAAGACAGAGATGAACTTGAGCCGCTCGACCACCGCGGGCATTTCGAGGAGCTGCTGACGCTGCTCGAGCGTGAGGTCCGGGCTCGACGCGACGAGGTCCGCGAAATGCGCGGGATCCTCGGTGTTCTTCGCGGTCATCGCGAGCTCGGGAAGGATCGAGCCGCCGTTGTCGACGTACTTCTCGAACAGGCCGCGCACGCTGCGAAGAAGCGCCTCCCGCTCGACGGCGTTCCCGATCTCGTCGGGAATGACTTCGAAGTTCACGCGGAAGAAGCGCTGCTCCGGCAGATAGTTGGTGATGCGGACACGGTTGATGCCCTGCACGATGATCTGCGCGCTTCCATCCGGGATTCGGAGGAGGCGAACGATCTCGGCGACGGTGCCCACCGAGTAGATCTGCTCGGGCAGAACGTCATCGACCTCCGCGTCCTTCTGGGCGGCAAGGATGATGTAGTGCTTTTCCTCGTTCATCGCCGCGTTGATCGCGGCGACGCTCTTCTCGCGACCCACTCCAAGCGGGACCACAAGCTTCGGGAAGACAACCGCCTCCCGGAGTGGTACGAGCGGCAGATCGCTCGGGAACTGGTTCGTCTGCGCGTTTGTGTTCGTGGTTGTGGTCTCGGAGTCGGTCACTTCTTCTTTCCTTCTAGCTAGTTAAGGGTTCGATCGTTGATGAGCATTTAGAGCTCAACGCCTTTTTGGCGTTGGCGAGTTCGTGGCTTGGGACGCGTGGGCTCGTGGGTCACTTCTACGGTCTGCGGGGCCTCGGCGTCTTCACGCGCGAGCTCGTTCGCGATCTCGTCGAGGAAATCCGCCGCGTCGCGGAGCTGGAGCAGGAGCTTCACGCCCGCGAGGTTGACCCCGCGTGTTTGGGTGAGGTACCGGATCGCGCGAACTCGGTCGAGGTCGTCGTCCGAGTACAGGCGGATGTTCGTGTCCGTGCGGACCGGATCGAGCAGGCCCTCCTCCTCGTAGATGCGGAGCGTCCGGGGATGGCAGCCCGCCAGACTCGCTGCGATGCTGATGACGTACACGGGTCGCCGTGCGCTTGCCATGGAAATATCTAAAAGCCTATCAATGCCGTTGTCAAGGTTCTTCCTGTCCGTTGGCTAGCCTCCAAGCGACCAGGCAGGCACCGAAACCCTCTTTACGCGGCGGCGGACCCCCCGGCCCCCGGCCGGTGCCCCACCGCGCGGGGGCCCTCGCTGCCTGCCTGGTCGCCCTAGGCTGTTCTTCCCGTGCGGTTTGGCCTTGATTTCGGCACTTCGAATACCTCCCTGGCTGTGTCCGACGGCGACGCCGTGCGCGTCCTGCCCATCGATCTCGTTGCGGGAGAGACGATGCCGACTGTCCTCTACATACGTCGGGATGGGACGCCCATCGTCGGGCGCGCGGCCATCGATGCGTATCTCGAGGACAACCGGACGCGCGGGCCGATCCGGCGCGAGTTCAAGATGCTCGGGATCCGAATGGCCTCTTCGGATAAAGAGCAACCGACAGTCGAGGCGCACATCTTCACCGATGTCCAGGCGCCGGGCCGGCTCTTTCAAGCGCTCAAGACATTCCTCGGCGATCCCCTCGAGACGCGCACGAACGTGTTCGGCGATGCGAAAGGCCTCGAGGACCTCATCGCGCTCATCCTCGTCCACGTCCGAAATCGCGCGAAGGAGCTCACGGGGACCGCGCCGGAGGTGATCACGCTCGGCCGACCGGTCCGTTTCATCGGCGACGAGGGCGCGGAGGGCCGCGCGACAGGGCGCCTGCGGGCCGCGGCGGAGCTCGCGGGCTTTCGCGAGATCCGTTTCGTGCCCGAGCCGATCGCCGCGGCGCACGCCGCCGATGTCGGAGGGGGGACGAGTCTGGTGTTCGACTTCGGCGGCGGCACACTGGATCTCTGCGTCGTGCGCCGCGAGAGCCGCGGGGGACTCGCGGTGCTCGCGACCGCCGGCGGCCCCATCGGCGGCGACCGCGCGACCGAGCTCCTCATCGAGGACGCGGTCGCGCCGCGTCTGGGATCGCGAGCCGAGTGGGGACCGAAGCGCCTGCGGCTCCCGCGATACATCGTCAACGCGCTGCGCGACTGGCATGCGCTCTCCGCGTTGAACGAGAAACCTTTGCTCGACGCGCTCGACGATCTCGTCCGCGCGGGCGCCCCAAAGCGCGAGCTCGCCGCTCTGAGAAGCGCGATCGAGCTCCAACTTGGCTACGAGATCTTCCAGACGACCGACGCGACGAAGTGCGACCTCTCGACCGTTGCCGCAGCGATCCTCACGTACCACCACGCCGAGGTGGATGTCGACGCGCGCGTCACGCGCGGGCGATTCGAGCATCTGATCCGACCGATGCTCGACGAGACCGGCGCGCTCGTGCGACGCGTCACGGATGACGCGGGCGCGGCGGCAGGCGATATTGCCGCGGTTGTCTACACCGGCGGTTCGAGCGCGATCCCGTCGTTCCGCGCGCTCATGCGCGCGCTGCTGCCGAACGCAGTCGAGCGCGACGCGGCCGCCTTCACGAGCGTTGCTGCCGGCCTCGCGATGCCTGGGGTGACGGAAGCGGCGATCACCGGCTGATGGACAATCGTCAGATGATCCGACGTTTCATTCCGTACGTCGCCGCCGTGGCCGCAGTCGCGGTCACCACCGCGCTCATCAGCCTCGTCGTCGGACGCGCGCAGATCGCCAACATCTCGATGCTCTATCTGGTCGCGGTGCTCATCGTCGCGGTGGCGTACGGTCGCGCCGCCGCGATCGTCGCCAGCATCCTCGCTTTTCTCACCTTCGACTGGTTCTTCGTGCCGCCGACGCATCAACTCGTGGTGGCGGACGCGCAGGAGCTCTTCTCGCTCGCGCTGTTCCTCATCACCGCGGTCGTCACCGGAACGCTGGCGGCACGCGAACGGGCCCGCGCGCAGGAGGCAGAGCATCGCGAGCACGACGCCAAGATCCTCTATGAGGCAGCGTTCCTCATGGCCGAGCCGGATCTCGAGCGCGCGCTCGTCGCGGTCGCCGAGCACTTCCGTGCCGCACTCGATCTGGACGCGGTCTCGATCGAAGCGGACTCCGAAATCCTTCCCCATCCCGCGGTCGCCGCGCGCGACGACGCATCTCGCGATTCTCTCCGGGCGACCGGCACCGAGCTTCGCCTGATGGACCCGAGCGGCGCGTCGCGTCGGATACGCCTCGTCGGTCCGCAGAAGCCCGGGGCCGCGCGCGACAAGCGCGCTCGCGTGGTCCCGATCGTTTCCGCAAAGGAACGCATCGGCACACTCCGGGTCCTTCCGAGGCGAGGCGCAGCCGAGCTCGGATCCGGGGACGAGCGCCTACTGGCGATCGCCGCCGCGCAATTGGGCCTCACCATCGAGAGCGCACGGCTCCGCAAGGAGGCGACCGAGGCCGAGGTGCTCCGTCGCGCGGACGATCTCAAGACCGAGCTGCTGCACGCGGTCTCACACGAGCTGCGCACGCCACTCGCCTCGATCCTCGCCTCCGCGGGCAGCTTGAGACAGCGCGACGTGGAGTGGACGGAGCGCGAGCGGGAAGAGTTTGCCGGCGCGATACAAGAGGAAGCGGTGCGCCTCGATCGCGTCGTCGGCAACCTTCTTGACCTGTCACGGATCGAGAACGGAACGCTCGTGCCCCACAAGGCCTGGCACGACGTCGGCGCGCTCGTCGAGGACGTCGCGGGCCGGATGCGGCCGGTCACCGCGGGTCACCCGGTGCGGCTCGACGTCCCGGAGGATCTGCCTCCCGTCGAGCTCGACTATGTCGAGATCCAGCAGGTGCTTTCCAACCTGGTCGAGAACGCCGCGAAGTTCTCGCCGCCGGGATCCGAGATCGGCATCAGCGTCGCGCGCGATAACGGCGACTTCCGGTTCGCGGTGCGCGATCACGGGCCAGGCATCGCGACCGGCGACAGCGAGCGGATCTTCGAACCGTTCGTTCGCCTGGCGCGAGCGGGTCAAGGCCCACGCGGCGTGGGGCTCGGCCTTGCGATCGCCAAGCGACTCGTCGAGGCGCACGCCGGAACGATCTGGATCGATCGCGCCGTGAGCGACGGGACACGCATCGTCTTCACGCTCCCCGGACGTGCCGGTGTCAGTTAACAGCGTCCGCGCGGAGCCGTCCGGGGCGCGCCTCCTCGTCGTCGACGACGAGCCATCGATGGTGCGGACACTTCGCACGAACCTTCGCGGGCATGGCTTCCAGGTCGAGACGGCCGAGACCGCCGGCGACGCGATCGCGAGCTACGAGCGGCGTCAGCCCGATCTCGTGGTGCTCGACCTCAACCTGCCGGACGGGGACGGCTTCGAGATAGTCCGTCGCATCCGCGAGCACTCGGGCACCCCGATCATCGTCCTCTCGGCGCGCGGTGGCGAGCACGACAAGGTGAACGCGCTCGATCTCGGAGCCGACGACTACATGACAAAGCCGTTCGGCATCGACGAACTCCTGGCGCGCATCCGCGTCGCCCTACGACATGTGGCGCGCCCGGGGGCCGGAACGGAGAGGCGCATTCGCAGCGGCGATCTGGTGGTCGACCTGGAGAGGCGGGAGGTCACCATCGCCGGTCGCGACGTGCATCTGACACCGACCGAGTACGACCTTCTCAAGACCTTTCTGACCAACGCCAACAAGGTCCTCACCGACCGGATGCTCCTTCATACCTACACGTGTACGTTGCCCGTCTAAGACGGAAGATCGAAGCGGATCCACAGGATCCGGCGTATCTCATGACCGAGCCCGGCGTGGGTTATCGCTTCCGTTCTGACGACCTGTAGCGAGGCTTTGAGCCGTCGTTGAGGCGGCAGGCCCTTTTGTTGACACGCTGTTGAGCGGTTGGGGGCGACGCTCATACGGATGGACCCTCACGCGGAGCGCACGGATCTTCCTGGCCTGGAACAGCTCGTCCCGAAGCAAGGTCGACGACCGGGCGACCGCTACGTGCGCATCGTTTCGTCTCGACGCGAGTTCCGTCGGGCCGAGGGGCACTATGTGGCGACCGAGGCCGCGATGCTGCCACCGGGCCACACCGGGCGGATCCTCGCAGGCGTTCGGCGTGTCCTCTTCGGCCGGCCGCTCGCCACCGAAGCCGAGGGCTCCGAGCGCCTCTCAGTCGCGACCGGGTACGCCATCCTCGCGTCGGACAACATCTCCTCCTCGGCGTACGCCACCGAGGAAGCGATGCGGGTCCTCGCGCTCGCGGGTGTCGCGGCCCTCTCGCTCACGATGCCGATCGCGCTCGCGATCGTCGCGGTGCTTGCCGTCGTGGTCCTCTCTCAGCTTCAAGTCATCAAGGCGTATCCGAACGGGGGCGGCAGCTACATCGTCACGAGCGACAACCTCGGTCGTCTGCCCGGCCTGGTGGCGGCATCGTCTCTACTGATCGACTACGTGCTCACGGTCGCGGTCTCGACCGCGGCGGGTGTGGCGGCGATCACCTCGTTCGCCCCAGGGCTGCACGACATGCGCGTGCCGCTTGGGCTCGCTTTCATCGCGGTACTCGCAATCGGGAATCTCCGCGGCATTCGCGAGGCGGGAATGATCTTCGCGATCCCCACCTACATCTACGTGCTCTCGCTCGCCGGGTTGATCGCCTACGGCCTCTTCCGAGTCGTCTCCGGCGACATTCCCGCGCCGGCGATCCCGCCGGATCCCCTGCCGACGACGGGCATCGCCGCGCTGTCGGTGCTTCTGATCCTCCGGGCCTTCGCCTCAGGTTCCGTCGCGCTCACGGGGGCCGAGGCGGTTGCCAACGGAGTGCCGAGCATGAAGCCCCCGGAGGCGCGCAACGCCTCGATGACCCTCATCCTTATGGCGCTCACGTTCGGGACGATCTTCCTTGGGCTCACGTTCCTGGCTCAGGCGATCGGCGTGGTGCCGGATCAACGTGAGCAGGAAACGCTGAACAGCCTCGTGACGCGCTCCCTGGTGGGCGACGGCCTCCCGTACTACCTCGTCCAGGTGTCGACCGCCGTCATCCTCGCGCTCGCCGCGAACACTGGCTTCACCGGCTTTCCACGGCTCGCCGCGGTCCTGGCGAACGATCGCTTCATGCCGCGGCACTTCGCCGATCGCGGCGAGCGGCTCGCGTTCTCGTTCGGGATCCTTGTTCTCGCGGCCCTCGCAAGCATCGTCCTCGTGGCTTTCAGCGGCAGCGTGACAGCACTCATCCCGCTCTACACGATCGGCGTCTTCCTCGCGTTCACGCTTTCGCAGACCGGACTGGTGCGCCGATGGCTGCGGCTGCGGCCGCGCGGCTGGAAGGTGACGATCGTCATCAACGGTGTCGGCGCGGTGGTCACCGGCGTCGTGCTGGCGATCACAACGATCACCAAGTTCGAGCACGGGGCGTGGATGGTCCTGATCGTCATGCCGCTTCTGGTGCTGCTGCTGCATGGCATCAGCACTCACTACACCGCCGCGCAGGACTCTCTCGTCGTCGAGGACCTCCGGGAAGACCTGCCGAAGCTTCCGGAGCCTATGGTCATCGTT
>VBGU01000025.1 GCA_005881085.1 Chloroflexota bacterium
TGCGCCAACACGGGCGCAAGTCGGGAGCCTCAGCCGAGGCCCGGCGCCGCGCTTCAGGTCAGACCGTTCAGCCGGAGGATTACCTCCGTAGCCATCAACGCCATTGTCGGCCCGTTCGCGTTTGACTGCCCACTACGCGCCGGTAGCATGACGAATCGCCGCATGAGAGAGCTCTACCAGGTCGTAGAGGTCGGTCCCGCCTGGTACCAGGAAAACATCCCGTGCCAGGAAGCCTGCCCCGTGAAGACCAATTGCCGCGGTTATTTGAACCTCGCGGCCGCTGGCGAGTTCGAAAAGGGCTGGGAGCTCGCGCTCGATCCGAATCCCATGGCCTCGATCTGCGGATCGGTGTGCGCCGCGCCTTGCGAGACGGCGTGCCGGCGCAAGGAGGTCGATAAGCCGCTCTCGATCCGCTACGTGAAGAAGTTCCTCTCCGACTGGACGCACCAGAACGTCACGGTCGACGGACGCGCGTACACCCAGCCGCCCGCACCGGTCTTCGGTCCGCCGCGCGGCAAGGTCGCGGTGGTGGGAGCGGGTTGCGCCGGCCTCTCCGCGGCGAGCGACCTGTCCAAGCTCGGCTTCGGCGTGACGGTCTACGACGCGCTCGACCAGGCCGGCGGGACCACGCTCGCCGGCGTGCCGCCTTTCCGCCTCCCGCGCGAGGTGATCGACCGCGACATCGCAGGCATCGTCAACGAGAATGTCGACCTTCGCCTTTCGACCTTCGTCGGTCGCGACGTCTCGCTTCGCGAGCTGCACGACCAGAGCGATGCGGTGCTCATCGCCGCCGGGTGCTTCGAACCGAACTACATCGGGATACCCGGTGAAGAGTCCGACGGCGTGATGGCCGGCATCGTCTTCCTCGAGCGCGCGTATCGCGGGAGGCCGGTCGAGGTCGGAAAGCGCGTCATCGTCCTCGGCTCGGGCTACACCGCGATGGACTGCTCGTCCACGTCGTGGCGCCTCGGCGCCGAGCACATGTACGTCATCGTCCGACGAAGCCGTGAAGAGATGGTCGTGGACGAGGAGGAGCTCACCGAGACCGAGCGCGAGGGCATCGAGTTCGTCTACCTCGCGTCGCCGGTGGAGGTTCTCGCCGACACGAACGGCCACGTACGCGGCGTGGTCTTCATCCGCAACAAGCTCGGCGACCCCGACGAGAAGGGACGGCGCAGTCCCGTCGCGATCCCGGGAACGGAATTCGAAATACCGTGCGACACCGTTCTGCTCGCGCTCGGGCAGGCCCCCGAGACGAGCTGGCTCTCGAAGGAGTTCCCGGAGTTCCGCGTGAAGCGCTGGCGCGACATCAAGGTCGACCCCGAGACCTATCAGACGATCGTGCCGAAGATATTCATCGGCGGTGACTACCGGACCGCGCCGACGACGATCATCGAGGCCGTCGCCGACGGCCGCTCGGCGGCGCAGCAGATCGCGCGCTTCCTCGATGCGAAGGCGGTCTCGGTGAACGTGCCCGAGTACCACGAGGTCGTGACGCTGCGACGGTCATCGACCCCCGACAACATCGGCCTGATCTCGCTCGAGGGCGAGCTTGCGCGCGTCTACCACAACATGTCCGTCGACTACGACCGGATCCCGCGGCAGGAGATGCCGAAGCTCAGCAAGGGCGATCGCCGTGGGCTCTTCCTCGAGATCAACCAGGGCTACACCGAACAGCAGGCCATCGCCGAGTCGGACCGGTGCCTCAAGTGCAATTTCAACATCGAGATCATCGGCGAGCTCTGCATCATTTGCGGCGGCTGCGTCGATGTGTGTCCGATGGATGTGATCCACATGGTCGACATGAGCGACATCGTCGACGACGGGTCGATCCCGGCGGTCGGCGAGGCCAAGAAGTGGCAGAACGGCGTCGCGTTCTTCCTCGACGAGACCGCGTGTATCCGCTGCGCGCTCTGCATCATCCGCTGCCCGACCGACGCGATCACGATGAACCGCTACGGCACGGTCATGCCCGCGGTCGGCAACGTCCTGCCGAAGGAATCGATCGACGACGAGATCCACCTCGACCTCACCGTCGCCGCGAAGAAAGCGGCGCGTCCGCTACCGCAATACGATCCCAACCTTGCGGTCGGGTACAAACCCGTGAACGGTCGCGATCACAACGGGAACGGTCACCAGGCATCGGGGGGCTCCGCCCCCCGTCCCCCGAAAGAGAAGGAGCTCACGCACTAAGTGCTCGAGATACCGGCTCAGATCTGGCAGAAGACCAAGACGAGCTACATCTGGCGGTCGCTCTTCCGTCACGGGTACCCCGATTCCCGCAAGAACCAGTCGCTCGCCGTGTTCACGAACGTCTTCCTGCATCTGCACCCGGTGAAGGTGCGGCGGCATGCGCTCGCGATCCCCTACACGTGGTGCATGGGCGGGCTCTCGTTCTTTCTCTTCCTCATCCTCACGCTGACCGGGACACTTCTCATGTTCTACTACCACCCGTCGGTCGACGGCGTGTACAACGCCTACGGCGACATCAAGGATCTCGAGACCGTCGTCGTCTTCGGCCAGCTCCTTCGGAACATGCACCGCTGGGCCGCGCACGGCATGGTGATCACAGTCTTCCTGCACATGATCCGAGTCTTCTACACGGGCTCGTACAAGCCGCCGCGCGAGTTCAACTGGGTGATCGGCACGCTGCTTTTCTTCTTCACGATCCTGCTCTCGTACACCGGGTATCTGTTGCCGTGGGACCAGCTCGCGTTCTGGGCCGTCACCGTGGGCTACGAGATCGCGCGCGCCACGCCAGTCATCGGTGACGAGTTCGCCTTTGTCGCTTTCGGTGGCTTCCAGCTCGGACCGAACGCTCTGCTCCGCTTTTACGTGCTCCACGTCGTCGGGTTACCGCTCCTCACCGGCTTCCTGATCGCCATCCATTTCTGGCGGATCAGGAAAGACGGCGGCATCACCGGGCCTCTTTAGGTGACCACTCCGCGCGGGCCGCAGCCATTCGCCGGACAGGAGAAGCGGCTCCGGCTGCTCGCCTTCGTGCGTCAGGACTCGATCGTGCGCGTCGACAAGCGTGTCGAGGACACCGCGATGGTGTGGCCGCATCTTCTGGTCATCGAGTTCATCGCGTCGATGCTCTGGTCGATCGGCCTCTTCGTCATCGCCGCCGCCTTCAACGCGCCGCTGCAGGACCACGCGACGCCCGATTGCACGCCCAACCCGTCGAAGGCGCCGTGGTATCTGCTGAACCTGCAGGAGCTGCTGCTCCACATGGACAAGGGACTGGCCGGCGTGATCGTGCCGACAGTCTGGCTCACGTTCATGGCGGTGATCCCGTATATCGACACGAGCCGCGAGGGTGTGGGCATCTGGTTCACGAGTGCGAACGGGAAGCGGATCACGATCTTCGCCGCGGTCTACGCGACCGTGCTCACGTTTTCGCTGATCCTGCTGGACGCGTTCCTAAAACGGCCGGAAGATCAGGGCGGCTTCGGCTATATCGAGAAGGCGACCCGGTATCTGCCAGGGGGCAAACAGCTATTCCCGAACTACATCATCCCGATCGTCTTGATGATCGGCCTCTCGGTGCTGCTCGTCCTGATCGTGAAGCGTCTGTACGCCGCCAACACGCGCGAGTGGATGATCGCGATCTACACGGGATTCGTCGCCGTGTACCTCGTACTCACGGTCGTTGGTACATCCATGCGCGGCCCCGGGATGGATCTGTTCGCTCCGTGGGCCGTTCCTGCGACCCACCAGTGCCTCGAGCCAAAAGCATGATCCGGCCCCACACCGACTCGACCCCTCAGGGACTCATCGGCCGGATCAAGCGGCGGCATCTGTTCCGCCTCGGGTTTCTGGCCGGCACGCTCCTCGCGGTCACCGAGATCACCGCGCTCGTCGTCCCATTCATCAAGGTGAACAAGATCCTGGGGCTCGGCATAAAACTCGCGGTCGGTTCGAAGGAGAGCGTCCTCGCACAGTTCACCTCGACAAACGACACTCCGATCCTGAACCTCGAGGGAAAGTTCTTCCTGATCCATGCGCCCGGAGGGATCATCGCCGCGTACCGCAAATGCACACATCTCGGATGCAGCGTGCCGTGGAATGCTGCCGAGGACCAGTTCCACTGCCCGTGCCACGGCTCGCTCTATGACAAGCACACCGCGGTCGTGAAGGGCGGGCCCGCGCCGAAGCCCCTTCAGTTGTTCCACATTGCCGACTCGAGCGGCACGCTCATCGTCGACACGAACCCGCTCAACGTGATCGATCGTCAGGCAAATGTCTGGGACCCCAAGGTCCTCGAGATCACCGAGTAGATGCAGCTCGACCTGAACTTCGTCCTCGCGGCCGCGAGCATCCTCATGTTCGCGGGCTTCCTCGCGTTCTTCGGCTACCTCATCTTCCACCAGCAGTCCATGGAGCCGCGCGAGAAGACCGGGGCGGAGCTTATCGAGCAGCACTACGCGGCCGGCGAGACGATCGAACAGCCGACTCCGTACTACGTCGCCCCGATCCCGGCGGCGCCCGACCCCCTCGAGATCAGCGCGAACCTGGATCGGAAAATCCTGGTCGGCGCGGGGATGCTGTTCGCCGTCTTCGCGCTCGTCGGCGGCTACTTCTTCACGCTCTTCGTGGTTCGCGCCGACGCGAGCTCGGACCGCTGGCGCGATAAGGTCGCCACGCAGCAGCAACTCGAGAAGTCGATCGAGCGCGGCCGCAACATCTACGCCAACTTCTGCTTCGATTGCCACGGCAAGACCGGCCTCGGCCAAAGCGATCCCACCCGGAAGGATCTGCCTGGCCTTCCCATCAATAAGCCGACCTTCAAGTACGAGAACCTCAAGAACGACCCCAATCAGCTGAAGCTCGTGACGGACCTGATCACGCTCACGATCGAGCGCGGCCGGCAGAAGCCCCCGGGTCAGATCTCGATGCCAGCGTGGAGCGACCAGGAGGGTGGCTCGCTCAACGACGAACAGATCCAGCAGATCGTCAACTTCATCATGTTCGGCACCGACCAGGACTGGGCCGACGTCGTCACGGTGCGTCAGCACACCGATGGCTCGGAGGACGGACACCTGCCGCTGGAGCCGAATCCGCCCAAGCCCGAAGTTCTCACCGGTGCCACACTCGGCAAGCAGCTAACTCTCAACAACCCAACCGCGCCCTGCGTCACGTGCCACAGCTTCACGCCGGGGACGCCGAGCCTTCTACCGCAGGCGCCGAATCTCGGTCACTACGCGAGCGAAGGCCCGATCATCGACCAGAACAAGGCGAAGAAGGCGGCGGGCGATACCGACTGGCTCTTCCACTGGATCGCGAACGCGAAGTCCATCAAACCTGACACGCCGATGCCCATCTTCAGCGCGCAGGCGGGCGCTGGAGGCACGCTGAGCGACGCCGACATAAGAGCGATAATCGAATACCTGAACAGCTTGAAGTGATCGCCGAAGTCAGCGAAGCCAACGAGTTCTACATGGTCCTCGTGACCGTGTTCATCCTGATCGCCGCCATGTACTTCCTTCAGAAGTGGTGGACGAACTATCGCTGAGTGAGGGCGAGCAGCGGCGGCCGCAGCCGACGCTGGCGCACGAACGAGGCGGACAAGCGGAGCGAGGCGGACGGGCGGAGCGAGTATCGCTGAGTCAGGGCGAGCAGCGGCCGCTCCCTCGGCAGAAGACCCTCGCGCTCCTCGTCGGTCGCGTCACCACGATCAAGCTGGGTTACTGGGCCGCCCTGACGCTGATCGAGCTGGCACTGCCACGACTTTTAGACCAAGGATTTACCGAGCGGTTTCCGCTCTCGATCGCGCTCGCCGCGGTCACCACGGTGCTCGCGCTTGCGTGGGCCAGGTGGCAAGCGCGGGTCATCGACCGTCGCGCGGGCGGTATTGAACGCGGATTCGCCACGATCGCGACGACATTCGCGGCCGCTTCCGTCGTCGCGTCTCCCGGGAGCCTGCCGCTCCTGCTCGTCGAGCGCGCGCGGTCGCTGGAGGGGTGCGCGCCCGGGGTCTCGTGCCACCTCGAGGCGATCTTGTTATGGGTCGCACTCTTTGCGGTCGGCTTCGTACTCATTCCGGCCGTCTTCGCGTTCTCACTGCGCAGCTCGCAGTAGCTCGCTTGAACGCCGACCCCAGAACGTGTGGCAATCTACCGCGCGAGGTGGCTGGGAAACGTGTGCTTGTCGTGGACGACGATCCCGATATACGGGAACTCCTGTTCACGGCGTTAGAGGACGAGGGCTTCGAGGTCGTCCCCGCTGGGAACGGCCGGGAGGCGCTTACGATCATCCAGACGTTCCGACCGGACGTGATCGTGCTCGATCTCATGATGCCGGTGATGGACGGATGGCAGTTCGCTAACGAGCTGCGGGCTCGCGACGAAGGCGACGAAGACATCCCGATCGTCCTCCTGTCCGCGGCACGCGACCTCGCGACCCACGCCAAGGACCTCGCCGCCGCGGATACCATCGAGAAGCCGTTCGACCTCGCCGAGCTCCTTCCCAAGATCGCGCGCGTGGCCTCCGCCGCCTAGACCTCCCGCACTACTAGCATCACCCGCGTGAGGGCGTCGCCCGTTCGGCCGCTTGCGGTCATGG
>VBGU01000026.1 GCA_005881085.1 Chloroflexota bacterium
ACATCCGCGGCTTCGCTGGACTGGTCCGACGATCCGGGCACGGCGAGATCGCCCGCCGGAGGTTCCGCCGCGAGCTCCGGGGGGCCCTCGCGCGGGAGCTCGGGCTCGATCCGGAGACGCCGTTCGACAACGTCATCGCCGAGATCGCGACGACGGACCGCCTGCGCGCAGCACAAGTGCGCGCCCTTGACGACGCGCTCGCGCGGCCATTGCGTGACGACGCGCTCCTTCGTACCGTCCGCGAGATCGGTCTCGTCATCGGTACCGACCAGAAAACAGGAGGGACGGCGTGAGCACCAAAGAGATCGCAGCCCGCTACGCGACCGAGATCCATCGCGTGGTCGTCGGCCAGGAAGAGACCGTCGGTCTCTCGTTCATCGCGCTGCTCCTCCGCGGTCACCTCCTCATCGAGGGCGTGCCTGGCACCGCGAAAACGCTCCTCGCGCGAACGGTCGCGCGACTCATCGGTGGAACGTTCAAGCGCATCCAGTTCACGCCCGACCTCATGCCAAGCGACGTCGTGGGCACCACCGTCTACGAGATCTCGACGAGCTCTTTCCGCACACGCACCGGCCCGGTCTTCGCGAACGTCGTGCTCGCGGACGAGATCAACCGCGCGCCGGCCAAGACGCAGAGCGCCCTCCTCGAGGCGATGGAGGAGCGGCAGGTGACGCTCGAGGGCGACTCGCTCGCGCTGCCAGACCCGTTCCTCGTGCTCGCGACGCAGAACCCGGTCGAGTACGAAGGCACGTATCCGCTTCCGGAGGCCGAGCTCGACCGCTTCGTCTTCAAGGCGATCGTCCGCTACCCGAGCGCCGACGACGAGCGCGCGATCTTGAGGGCGCACGACCGCGGCCAGCCGTCGGCGAGGATCGGCGACGTCGAGCCGTTCGCCCACGGGACGCTCGAGGAATGCCGCTCCGAGGTGGAGAACGTGACGGTCGAGGACTCCGTGCTCGACTACGTTGTGCGTATCGCAGCCGAGTCGCGCCGCTCGCCCGACCTCATCCTGGGCGCGAGCCCGCGCGCAGCGGTACACCTGCTGCGCGCCGCCAAGGCCGCCGCGGCCATCGACGGTCGCGACTTCGTGACGCCCGACGACGTGAAGTCGCTCGCGACGCCGACGCTTCGGCATCGACTCATTTTGAAAGCCGAAGCCGAGATCGAGGGTCTGGACGCGGATGCCGTGTGCAAGCGCGTGCTCGCGCGTCTCGACGTGCCGCGCTGAGCCGTCTCGCTTCGCTCCCGCTGCCGCGCCCGCGTCTCCTGGCGCTCGTCCTGATCGCGGCCCTTCCGCTCGCGCTCGCGGCGATCACGCCCGTCTTCGTCACGCTCGCCGCGCTCGTTCTCGTGGCGGCGGTCGTTCTTGCGATCGTGGATTTCCGGGCCACGCCGTCGCCGTCGAGCGTGCCGATCGAACGGGTCGCCCAGCCCCAGCTCTCGATAGGGGTCGGCAACAAGGTCGTCGTCCGGCTGCGAAATCCGTTCGCGCTGCCGCTGCGCGCGACGGTGCGCGATACGGTGCCCCCCTCCTTCGACGTCGACCGCCGAACGGCCGAGCTCGTCGTCGGTCCGGGTCTCGTCGCGGAGGCCACCTACGCGGCCCGGCCGCTCCACCGCGGCACCTTTCGCTTCGGCGACCTCCACGTACGCCTGCGGGGCCCGCTCGACCTGCTGCAGCGACAGGGCCGGGTGCCCGCGGACGCGCCGGCGAACGTGTATCCGGATCTGCAGGAGATCCGCCGCTACGAGGTGAGCCTCCGGCGCGGGCTCGCGTACGACGCGGGTCAGCGCCGCGCGCGCATCCCCGGAGCGGGCTCCCTCTTCGAGCGTCTTCGCGAGTACCAGCCGGACGATGACCCGCGCTCGATCTCGTGGACCGCGACCGCCCGCCGCGGCCGGCCGATGAGCGTCGAGTACGAGACCGAGCGCCAGCAGCGTGTGCTCATCCTGCTCGATGCCGGGCGGATGATGTCGAGCACCCTCGGCCGTTTGACGAAGCTCGACCATGCGGTGAACACCGCGTTGATGCTCAGCTACGTCGCGATCGCGAAGGGCGATGAGGTCGGGCTCCTCGGGTTCGCGGACGCTGTGCGCGCTTACGACCCGCCGCGCCGCGGCCACCGGCAGTTCCTCCGCCTCACCGAGAGCCTCCGCCGTCTCGAGGTGACGACGACCGAGCCCGACTACCGCGCCGCGTTCGAATTCCTCCGATCGAAGACCGCGCGGCGCGCATTCGCGATCGTGTTCACCGATCTCGTCGACGAGGAAGCCTCGCGCGGTCTCGTCGCGGCGGTCACCCAGCTCGCCGGGAACAACCTCGTGCTCTGCTGCGTGCTGCAGGACCCGCAGCTTGCCGAGGCCGCTGCGCGCGACCCGAGCTCCTCAGGTCAGCTCTACGAGCGCGTGGTCGCGTCAGAGGTCCTCGACGCGCGACGGCGCGCACTCGCGGTGCTGCGTCGCCACGGTGTCCACTCGATCGACGTTCCGGCCGAGCGCCTTTCCGTCGCGACGATCCAGCGCTACCTCGAGCTCAAGAAGCGGTTCTTCTGAGGGGTCGACCGACGAGTCCGATATAGCCCCAGAGCGCGAACGCGGCGACGAGACCCACGGTGAGCTTGAGCGCGATCGGCGCATCGCTCGGCGAGAGGAACGCCTCAAGGATCCCCGCGACGCCGAGCGCGGGGATGACGAGCAGCATCACCCGAACCGCCTGCGCGCCGGCGAGCCGCAGGGCGTCACGGCGGCTCGAGTCGCCAGGCCGGAGAAGGGCCCACGCGAGGCGGAGGCCCGCGCCGCCGGAGAGAACGATGCACGAGATCTCGAGTGGGCCGTGCGCGGCGGTGAACGTGAGAAGCCCGCCCGAGAGGCCGTAGCCCTGCACCACGGCGAGCACCGTGCCGAGCAGAGCGCCGTTCGCGACGAGGAGGTACAGCGTCAGCGCGCCGGCGGTGAGACCCCCGGCGAACGCGAAGATCGCGACGCGAACGTTGTTCACGATGATGAGCGGGCCTACGAGCGGCCGGTACCCCTCTGGGATGTCCGTCCAGAGGCGTCGCTCCGCGAGATGCTGGCGGGTCTCGGGCGGCAGCGCCGTCGCCGCGATCTCGGGGAGCAATAGACCGATCGCGAAGGTCGCGATGAGCGGGATGGCCAGCGCCGCGAAAGAGACCGCGGTGAAACGGGAGTTCGCACGGACGCTCGCGGGGAGCTCGTGCAGGACGAATCTTCGGAGGCGGCGGCCGCTCGTCGGCGCCTCGCTGTAGACAAGGGCGTGGCCCGCGGCGACGAGATCGTTCAGCCGTTCGGTCGCCGCGTCCAGCGCGAAGTCGCGGCGCGCAACGGCGAGATCGCTGCTCGCGGCTCGGTACAGCCGGCCGAGCTCGAGCACGTCGTCGGGAGCGAGGCGCTCCACGCGCCCATTCGCCTCGAAGATCAGGTGGCCCAGGCGCGCCCAGCGCGCGCGGCGGTCCTCGACGAAACGGTCGACCGTGATCACGGCCGGAACGTACCACTCCGTAGTCCTCGGAGCTTCGCTCCTGCGGTCTGCTGCTGCGGCAGTAGCCTTGACCGGTGACGGTCGCGGCCGGTCGACTCGAAGTCGAGACCCCCGATCACGTCGTCCTCCGGTACGACCTCGCGGGTGCCGGGAACCGTGGCTTCGCGGCGGTCCTGGATTTTCTCGTTGCGACGGTGATCGCCCTCACCTCCATCGTATTGCTCGGGGTCGGAGGCGCATTGCTCGGGGTGGCAGGCGCGTTGAGCGAGGCCAGCTTCTTCTTCCTCGGCGGCTTCACGCTGATCGTGACGGCGGTCCTGATCTGGGCGTACTTCATCCTGCTCGAGTGGCTCTGGAACGGGCAGACCATCGGGAAGCGCGCGTTCCGGCTGCGCGTTATCAACGAGGATGGTTCTCCCGCGCAGTTCACCGCCGTTCTCATCCGCAACCTGCTACGGCTCGTCGATTTTCTGCCGGCGCTCTACGGCCTTGGGGTGCTGGTCATAGTCCTCAGCCCGAAGTCGCAGCGCCTCGGTGACCTGGCCGCCGGAACGTACGTGGTCCGCGCGCCGCGGCCACAGGTCGACTGGTTCTCGCTGCGCACGGTCACGCCGCTGGGCGCGGGTGTGACGGCGGAGACGCGCCGGATGCCTGGCGAAGCCCAGCGCCTCGTCCGCGAATTCGTCGCACGCGAGTCCCAGCTCACCCCCACCGAGCGGGCGCGGATCGCCGCGCTCATCGCGGCGAAGCTGCGTACGTACACGGTCGAGGACCTGGGCCCGCTGAGCGACATCGACCTCATTCACGCCATCGCGCGTTCGCTGCGTGCGACGGCCGAGACGCGGCGTTGATGGATCCGCTCACGTTCGTCTTCATCGTGGTCGGCCTCGTCGGCTTCGGGCTGGTCGCGGGAGCCGGACGCCCGCGCGATGAAATGCGCAATCACCGCCGCTGGGAGTCGGGCTTCTACGCGGAGTCCCACAAAGAGGTCCACACCGACGCCACCGGCGTGCTCATGTGTCGTCAGTGCGGCGCGTCGGCATCAGAACGCGCGGGTCGTTGTCCGTCTTGCGGGGCAAGCCTCTAACGGGTGGGGGGCCCCTCCCCCCAGGGGGTGGGGTAAACTATTCTTGTAACCATTCGGAGGCCCATTAGATGAAACAGCCAGAGGCACTCGGGGCTCGCCTTGCGAGCATCGAAGGCCACGTCAAGGCGATCAAACGTATGGTGGACGAAGACGCTTACTGCATCGACGTACTGAAGCAGACGTACGCGGTCGAACGGGCGCTCAAGCGCTTCGAGGCTGAGCTCCTCCGCGGTCATCTCGCGACCTGCGTGCCCGCTGGATTCCGAGAAGGTCGCAAGGCCGAGATCCTGACCGAGCTTGGCGATGTATTCGAGCTCGCGCGCCGATAGCGCAAGAGGAGGAGAGCCAGATGATGACGAGCGCAAAGATCCTCGACCCGATCTGCGACATGGTCGTGGACGTCGCCGAGGCGCGTGGTGATGGCCTGACCCTCGAGTACGCAGGGCGCCAATACACGTTCTGCTCCGCGGGTTGTAGGACCAAGTTCGCAAACGACCCGATGGGCTACGTCTCGAAGGTCGAGGCGTGGCTCGCGACGGGCGGTGGGCATGCCCACGCGCCGGGAGCCGACGCGCACGCGTCCACGGCGAGCGGCGGGCCGCCGATCGACGCCGGCATACGCGCCTGGTATTCCTCGTGTCGGTGCTGCCTCTCCGACGCATATCCGCAGGTCGTCGAGGTCCTCGACAAGGAACGCGCGACCGCGCAGCTCGCGCCTGCAGACGCTGGAATCTGCGAGACCGCCGAGGCTAACGAAACCCAGACAACATGAGCGCCGGCCTCCAAAGCGAGCGGACGCAATCGCTTCCCGCGAGCACCGCGCCGCAGACCAGCGATCACGAGCGGCGCGAGCTGGTCGTCACGGGGATGACGTGCGCTTCGTGCGTCGCGAGCGTCGAGGATGCCCTTCGCGGGGTCGCCGGCGTGCGCGGCGCGGATGTGAACCTCGCGACCGAGCGCGCGCGCGTCGAGGTCGATCCATCCCGTGCCGACGATGCGGCTCTGGTGCGGGCCATCGAGCGCGCGGGCTACGGGGCGCTCGTGCTCTCGGCCGACCGTGCCGAGCGTGCCGCGACCGAGGCGCGCGAACGCGCGCTGCGAGCGACGTATCTCCGGGCACTACGTCGCCGGCTCATCGTCGCGGCGGCGCTGGCGGTCCCGACGATGCTCCTCTCGATGGCCGACCTCGTGTATCCGGCCCTCATGGAAGCGGCATGGCGCCCGTACCTGCTCTTCGCGCTCGCGACTCCCGTGCAGGTCTGGTCAGCGCTGCCTTTCTACCGCGGCGCGCTCTCGGCGGGGCGCCACCGGCGCACCGATATGAACACCCTCGTCGTGGTCGGGACGACGACCGCCTACGCGGTCTCGGTCCTCGCGACCTTCTTCGGCGGGGCGTTCGCCGCGGCGGGCCTCGACCCAACCCGGTTCCTCTACTACGACACCGCCACCGTGATCGTCACGCTGGTCCTCGCGGGCCGCTACCTCGAGGCGCGCGCCCGCGCGCGGACCGCCGACGAAGTCCGCGCGCTCGCGACGCTCGGCGCGAAGAGCGCGCGCGTGCGGCGTCCCGGCGGCGCCGAGGAGGATGTCCCGATCGACCGTCTCGCTGTCGGAGACGTCGTGATCGTGCGTCCCGGCGAGGTCGTTGCCGCCGATGGGCTCGTGCTCGCGGGATCGTCCGCGGTCGACGAGGCGATGATCACAGGCGAATCCATGCCCGTGGAGAAGAGCCCCGGCGACGAGGTCACGGGCGGAACGCAGAACGGCACGGGGACCTTCCGTTTCCGCGTCACGCGCGTCGGCGGCGACACGCTTGTCGCCCAGATCATTCGCCTCGTCGAGGAGGCGCAGGGCTCGAAGGCACCGATCCAGCGCCTCGTCGACCGGATCGCGTCGATCTTCGTGCCGATCGTCTTCGCGATCGCGTTCGCGAGCGCGCTCGCCTGGCTCGTGTTTGGGCCAGAGCCTCGACTTGGCTACGCGCTCAGCGCGTTCGTCGCGGTGCTCATCATCGCGTGCCCCTGCGCGCTCGGGCTCGCGACGCCGACCGCGATCATCGTGGGGACCGGTCGCGGCGCCTCGCGCGGGATCCTGATCAAGAGCGCGCAGGCGCTCGAGGCGGCGCGCGCGATCGACGTCGTCGCGTTCGACAAGACCGGTACGCTCACCGTCGGCAGGCCCGAGGTCGTCGACTACATGAACTGCGCCGGGATCGGCGAGGACGAGGTGATCCGCATCCTCGGGAGCGCCGAAT
>VBGU01000027.1 GCA_005881085.1 Chloroflexota bacterium
TCACCACGACGACGGACGCCTCGCGCTGTGGTGCGCCTGCCCTCCGGGGATGCGCGACGGCCTTCTGAAGGCCCAGCCGGAGCAGTACTTCGTGCCGCCTTATGTCGGCTTCCGCGGTTGGATCGGCGTGCGTTTGGATCGTGACCCGGACTGGGACGACGTCGAGCGCGTGATCCGCGACGCCTATCTCGCGGTGGCGCCGAGGAAGCTCGTCGCGGCCCTCGAAAGACCCTGACCCGTTCTCTATTCTTGAGAGGCCGGCGTAGTCCAATTTGGCAGGAGACAACTCCCTTAAGAGGAGTCCAGTGCGGGTTCGAATCCCGCCGCCGGCACCGATCGAGATCACGACAACAGAGCGCGGTACGACTCATCGAGAACCGCGCGTTCCTCTTCTCGACTCCAACGCTCGTGCATTCCTCTGGTGATGCAGCAGCGGCGGACGATCGCCCGAAGCTCGCCCCCGGTGCCGATGATCTTCTCGGTTTGGATAGCGCTCTCGGTGAGGTGTGCCGCCATCTGGTGGAGACGCAGCCGGACGTCTACTAGAGCCGTTCCCCAGAGTGAGGGGCGCGTGAGAGCCGAGTCGGGCACCTTGGCGAGACGCACATCGCTGCCGGCGCGCGCCTTAGCGAGGAGCTCGAGGATGTCGAGGATTCCGCCGTCTCGAGAACCAGCGAACTCCGGCTCGGGTGGCGAAAGACGATCGCACGGAAGAAGGCTCGGTCGGATTTCGACGGGGTCGGTTTCTGCGCGTGTGGCCGAGTAGTCGACCTGCGCCGCGTATCTGAGCTCCACGGCCATCGCATGTCGCAGTACGTCGCGAAGACTCCATTCGCCGTCTCGAGCGGTGTCGAGAAGACTGTCATCCCGTCCGACGAGCACGCCGACTACGTCGCCGTAGGCGGCCTGAGCGAAGTCGAGGATCCGCGAGACCTCGGAACGGGGCCGCCACTCACCTGAGGCGAACATTGCTTGTTCGCGTCGGAGCAGACCGTACAACGCGACGCCGCGCGGGATCCGGCTGCCGGACGCCCCGACCTTCTGCGCGAGCGTCTCGTCACTGAGCCGAGCGACCGTCCCGAGCTCACGAAGTGGCGGCGGCATTCGAGTCCCTTAGGCCGCTGGTCCCGCCACGTTCACCACGAGCTCGCCGCTGCCCGACCGGACCACGACGATCTCGGATTCGTCGAGCCCGTCGTTCCCCTCGCGGTGGATCTCTCCCGGGGGCAGGTAGATGCAGTCCCCGGGGCGCGCGTGAAACCTAGTCGTCCCACCGGGTCCGCATTCCACATGCACCTGGCCGCTCACGACATAGATCACCGATTCGTAGGTGCCGTGGTGATGCCAGCTCGAAGAGCGGCCGGCCTCAGTACGCACGACTCCGACCCACAAGCCGCCGGTGTTGACGGCCTCCTCGCGGATCATCCCCGCGGTCTGTCCGGTCTGCTGATGCCGATCGGAAGGCCGGATCAGCCTCGGCTGTTTTTTCTCCATCGCCTTGCGCTCTTCCTCCTCGGCCTCCCAGCGCTCATGCTGGACGTGCAGCTGCGCGCCGCGGCGCCTGATCCACGTTCGGACCCGCTCGCGCGCCTCGGGATCAGAGGGTAACGGGACGGTATGACGATGGCGGTTGGCGCACTCGAGAGTGACGGAGCCGTCGCTCTCGGCCACCGGCATCATCGGCAGGCCGCAGCGCTCACATTCGCGGGTACCGTCAGGCAGAAGGTCGCTCAAGTCCCTGCCGATCTCTTTGAGACCGATGCATTCTGCTGTTCCGTCCCATACACTGGTCGTGACCGCCGCGCTTTCTGGGTGCGGCGCCTTTTCGCCCCGGGCCAAAGGTCCGCGGCAAGCCCATGGAAAGGGAGAATTGTCACCGAATGCGACCGTACGAGCTCATGTATCTCTGCCCTCCCACCATCGACGAAGAGCGTCTTGGCGCGGTGAGCGAGCGTATCCAGCAGACCATCGCCAACCTGGGCGGCAAGGTCGAGAAGGTCGTACCCAACCAGAAACGCCGGCTCGCCTACGAGGTCGCCCACCACCGTGACGGCCAATACGGTGTCGTCGAGTTTTCTCTGCCGACGACACAGGCGCGCGAGCTCGAGCGCACCATACGGCTCACGGAAGACATCCTCCGCCACCTCGTAGTGAGAAGGGACGAATGACATGGCCTCAGTAAGCAAGATCGTCATCATCGGCAACGTCGGACGCGACCCGGAGCTCCGGATGACCCCGAACGGTCGCCCGGTCTGCGAGTTCAGCGTCGCCGTCAACCGCGTCACCGGCAAGGCCGAAGACCGGCAGGAGCAGACCGACTGGTACCGCGTCAGCTGCTGGTCGACGCTCGCGGAGCGGGCGCAGCAGTGGATCCAGAAGGGTCGCCTCGTGTACATCGAGGGGCGCTTCACCCCACGCACCTACACGGACCGTGAGGGCAAAGAGCGCCTCAGCCTCGACATCAGCGCGAGCGACTTCCAGATGCTCGACGCCCGGCGTGACCGTGAGGGCGGCTCGGGCGACGCCGCCGCCAACGCGGCCCCGTCGCGCGGACCCGAGGGTGAGAAGAGCTTCGATCCCGACGAGATCCCTTTCTAGGAGCGACTGATGAGCCAAGAGATTTCCGACAGCGGTCCGCGCTCCGGTCCCCCACGTGGGCCGCGGCGCGACGGGCCGTCGGGCGGATCGGACAGATCTGGCGGATCTGGCGGTCGGTACGGCGGGCCACCCGGCCTTCGTCGACCCCGACGTAAGGTCTGCACGTTCTGTGTCGATAAGGTCCAGAAGATCGACTACAAAGACGTCGGTCGCATCCGTCGGTTCATAAGCGACCGCGGCAAGATCGATCCGCGCCGCAAGAGCGGCACCTGCGCGAAACACCAGCGAATGCTGACCACCGCGCTCAAGAGGGCTCGTCTCATGGCGATGCTTCCGTACACCGCCGACCACGTCCGCGGCCTTATGTCGCCGCAAGCCCGCGCGATGGCCGGAGGTCCGCCGCCGCCAAAGCCCGAGCGTCCTCCGTACCGTCCATCCGGTGAGTTTCGTCCGGCGGGTGCCCCGTTCCCGCGGCGTGACGCTCCGCCGCCTCCCGCAGCGCCAGCTGTGCCGGTGCCAACACCGGCGCCAAGCGAACCGCCGAGCAGCTAGAAGCGCGGCGCCGAAAGGCCGTTCGCGACCACGTACGGGATGCCGAACACCGCCAGGGCCATGATCACGATGACGATGATCCCGATGAACATTCGGCCGCCTTGGCGCTGCCACGCGTGCCCGCTCGCCACCCCGGCGACGACGCCGCCGGCCACGATCGTTCCGAAGCCCTGGACGAACGCGGCGATCGCGATGCTTACGAGATAGAGAAGCCAGATGAGAATCCGGCTCTGTCCGATTCGCGATCGGAGCACCCAGTAGATCGGGGCCGCGACGACTGCCACGAAACCGACGAACAAAATGCCCTGGAAAAGACCGCCGAGAAAATCATTGACGTCGAGCACGGCCGCGTTCTGTGGGAAGAAGTACGCATCGGCGGGTCCGATGGCGCTGACGCCAAGCAAGAGCGCCAGCGTGTACGCGGCGATCGGGACGACGCTGCGACCCGCGTACGCATTCGCGATCGAGGACCAACCCCAGAAGATCGCAAGCGGCACGAGCATGATGGGGGCGGCGATCGCTCCGTTCCCGCTCAAGCTGACGTGCAGAGGCTCGCTCGATGGTCCGTAGTGCTCGAGCGCGATCGTGGCCGCGGCGATCAGGAGGCCCCAGATGAGTCCGGCGATAAAGCCCATGCGCGGAATCCTACGAAAACCCGGAAGGCCGGTGAACCGCCCGGTCACCGGCCTTCGGCTGAGGTTGGGATGGCGACTGGCGGACTAGGGCACGAGGCAGATGTCGCCTTCGCAGAACATCCGCTCCGTGTCGGGGCGAGATGTGTCGGGTCGGGCCATGTCAGCGCGTTCCTGGTCGCCGTGAGCCCCAGGCGACGTCGCGCCGCTAGCGACGGTCGTCTCGGAATACAAGGCCTCGTTCAGGAAGAGGAGCCGAGCGTTCGTTCCCGTTTCCGACCAGGCGATCCGGCTGTCGCGGTTGGCGGCGTCGCCGGCGGTGTTGTCGACACGGTATGCCGCGAGCGAGCCAGACGACGCGCCGAACACGATGTAGGACGCGAAACCGATGGCGAGAGCGAGCTTCCTCATTTCTGACCCTCCTTCGTGGTGACGTCAACGTATGGCTGGGTCAGATCCGGAACGACCGCCCATTTGACGGGGCGGTCGTCGTCTTCTGTCTGGTCCGGATGTATCGCGCGCTACGCGCGGCGCGCTAGTTGGTCGGAGGGGCCGTGATCGCCGGAGAGATGGGTTCTCCGATGTGGGTGAACTTGATGTCGAAGGAGATCTCGAACTTGCTCCCGCCGGCGGTCGGCGAAGCGCCGGGGATCCCGAGGTCGCCATCCATGTCGACCGAGAGCTTCACGAGCTGCCGCACGATCTGACTGTCATCGGTGCGGATCCAGACCTCGCCCTTGCCCGTCGCGCCCGACACGTTGAGCGACGGCGTCGAACCCGACGGCGAGCCCTTCATCTTCTCGATGAGCTTGCTCTGGTCGATGACGTACGAGAGATGCCGCGTCTTGCGGCCATCGATCTCGGGACGATCCACCTCGGTGATGCTCGCGGCGGCCGTGAGGTCGGCTTGCCCGAGCGGATCGAGGACCGCACCTTCCGGGTCGCTCGCCGCCGACTCGGTCCAATCCGCGCCCATCAGGCCCTTGCTGAACGTGCGACCGCCGATCGTGATCGTGTCGACCGAGAGGGACTGCCCGAGCAGCGACATCTGCGTGGTGAGCCGCGACTTGTCCGGCATCTCGGCGTCGCCATTGAGCTTGAAGTCGAAGGAGATGCTGAGGCCGCTGCTGATCGCGAAGCTGCCGGTCCCGTCGATGTGGGCTGTCTTCGCGGCCTTGAGGTTGCTGCTTGCCTTTTGCAGGAGCTCGGTCGGAGACGGCTCCGCGAGCGTCGCGGCCGAGCCGCACGCGATCGCGAGGGCCGCCACGGAGCTCAGAAGTCGGAGAAGCACGACTCGACGATACCCGCGACACTCGGTGGCCGGGCCTTCGAAGTGTTCTCAGCGTGTCTCAGCCAGGTGGCGAAGAGGGCTTGTTCTATGCGTGGGCTGATGCCCAGGGGTTGAGCCGCGCGAAAACAAAGGGCCCGCCTTCACGGCGGGCCCCTTTCACCAGCGGAGGCTATGTTTACGCGGTCTTTTGCTCGTGCAGCGGCTTCTTGTCGATCTTGAGGATCGTCTGATCCTTCGCGGCGACGGTGAACGGGATGACGCCCGGGATGAGCCACTCGGTCCACATCTTGTCGACCTCGTGCTGGAAGTGCTCCACGTCCTCTTCGGCGAAGTGCGCGAAGCGGCCCTGGCGCTTGAGATATTCGTAGACGGGCTTGCGCTTCTTGCGACCTTCCGCGATCTGCCGCGTGGGGCCGGTGAGATTACAGACGCCGTCGATGACCTCGTACAGGGGCCAGATCCCGCACTCGACGGCGAGGTGACCGAGCTCCTGCGAGTACTGCGGGTGGTAGTCCCAACCCTTCGGGCACGGGTCGAGGGTGTGGACGAAAGTCGGCCCGCCCAGCTGGAGCGCCTTGCGGATCTTGTTCATGAGGTCCACGGCATACGCGGCGCATCCCGCCGCGATGTAGCGCGACTCGGGGTGTCCCGCCGCGAGCATACCCGGCACGTTCTTCTTCCAGCGCGTGTGCATGAGACGCTTCTTGGAGCCTGACGGCGAGAACGTTGTCACCGCGCCGTACGGGGTCTGGCTAGAAAGCTGGATGTCGGTGTTCGCGTAGCTCTCGTTGTCGTACAGCAGGACGAGGCAGTTGTAGTCCTTGTGTGTGAGCGTCGCCGAGATTGCGCCGAGGCCCATGTCCGCGCCGCCGCCGTCACCGCAGAAAGCGATGACGTTGATCTTCTCCTCCTTGATCTTGCCCTTGCGCATCAGCACCTTGAGGCCGGCCGCGGTGCCGAGCGCCGCGGAGCCGGACGCGCCGAGCTGCGTGTGCATCCACGGCACGACCCACGGTGTCGTGTAGTAGGTCGTGTTCGCGACGTACATGCA
Organism: Chloroflexota bacterium; assembly: GCA_005881085.1. GTDB lineage: Bacteria > Chloroflexota > Limnocylindria > P2-11E > P2-11E > 3-1-20CM-2-70-9. The sequence continues at coordinate 6,125 of VBGU01000027.1, forward strand.
GCCAGTCGAGCCAAGCACGATCGTGCGGGGGCCGGACGCCTTGACCATGTGCCGCATGACGAGGGCGGACTCGCAGCCCTGGCAGGTGCGGTGGCCGGACACGAAGAGCTCGTCGTAGGGGACGTCCTTGACGCCCTTGATCTGCGGAAGTGTCCCGGTGCCGTGTGTTTCCACTGCCATCTCTAGCTCCTCACGCCGATCCAGTGACAGGTGTCACCGGATTTGATGTCGCCCGCGGCGGCCTTGGTCTTTTCGAAGATGTCGGTCGCCATCGGCTGCTCGATCTCGCGGCCGCCCAGGCCGGCGATGAAGCCGACGATCGTCGGACGCTTGTCGAGCGAGTAGAGCGCCGAGCGCACCTCGTTGTAGAGCACGCCCCCGTAGTAGGGAGAGCCGAAGCTGTAGTCGCGGTCGATCACGCCGACAGCTTTGAACCGCGAGAGGCTCTTCACGATCTCCTGGGTCGGAAACGGGCGGAACCACTTGAGACGCACGAGACCGACCTTGTGGCCCTCCTTGCGCAGACGGCGGATCGCGACCTTCATCGGCAGGGCGAGCGTGCCCTGACCGAAGACGACGTATTCCGCGTCGTCGGTCATGTACTCGTCGAGGAAGGGGCTGTCGCCTCCCCGGCCGAACAGCTCCTTGAAGTGCGCGTGCGCCTCACTGATGACGTCGTGGGCTTTCCGCATGGCCTGGTCGTTCTGCATGCGGATCTCCATGAGCCAGTCCTGGTCGACCTGGGGCGCGATCGTGATCGGGTTGTCCGGGTGCAGGAGCCGGTCGCCGAGGTCGAACTTCGGCAGGAACTTGTTCACGGCGGCCTGCGTCGGGATCTTCACGATCTGCTGGGAGTGGGTGAGGAAGGCGCCGTCGAGCCCGATCGCGACGGGCAGTGACACGCGCTTGTCCTCGCCGACACGCCAGGCCATGAGCGCGAGGTCCATCGCCTCCTGCGCCGTCTCCGCCCACGGGAGGAGCCAGCCGAGGTCGCGGACCGCGAGCGAGTCGTTGTGCTCGGTCCCGAACGCGCCCGGGTCGTCGAGAGCGCGGTTCCCGCAGATCGCGACGACCGGGAGGCGAAGGCCGGCGGTCACCGCGATGGCTTCGAACGCGTAGAACCAGCCCACGCCCGAGCTGCCGACGAAGACGCGCGAGCCGACGGCGCACGCGTGTTTCACGATCTCGAATTGGCTGTGCTCGCCGTCGGCGACGATGTACTCGACGTCCATCTTGCCGTTCGCGATGAGCTTCGCGGCCGCCTGCATCACGCCGTCGTACGGGCGGATCGGATACGCCGCCATGACGTCGACGTCAGCGAGGCGGATCGCCTCGGCGATCGCCTCGCAGCCGCTCATGAGCTGCTCGGTCTCGACGTCCTGGTGCTCGCGCTCTTTGACCTGGACGGCCATCAGTCGTCACCTCCGGATGCCGATGTTGGGTTCGCGGATGGGTTCGCGTTTCCCGAGCCTTCCTGCCGCGCGGGCGGAGTTCTCACTTGAGGGTTCGCAGAGACGCCGCTCTTTGTCTCGAACCACTTGTTGTATCCGTCGTGGTCCTTCTTCCAGAACTGCCACTTGTCCTCGTGGTCTTCGAACTTCAGCTCGTCGACCATGACGATGCAGTCCTTCACCGGGCAGACCTGCGCGCAGATCCCGCAGCCGATGCACGCCTGGTAGACGACCTCGTAATGCCCCTCGGGCGTGACCTCGAAGCACTCGTCCGGACGATCGAGCCAGCACATCGTGCACTTGATGCACGTGTCGAAGTTCACGACCGGCCGCAGCGTGCGCGCGCCGTACTTCTTGTACTGCGGGTTGCGCTCCCCCGGCTTGCGCGCGTTGACGATGATGCCGGGGCGCATCGTCGTCCAGCCGGGCTTCTCGAACTGGAGCACCTCGTGACCACTCGTGCCCTCGCCCGCCTTGACCGGCCGGAGCTTCGCGCCATCGTACCCGTACTGCGCTGACTGCACTGCGCCGTCGTCCTTCGTCTGCTCCTTGATGAGCGCCTTCACATCTTCGAGGCGTACCCAATCGGGCGACACCTTCGCGAGCGCGCCGAGGCAGCGGTAGTCGGTGTGATCGTCCTTGAACACCCAGAGACCGGCGAACGACGCGCCGCCGGGAACGATGACGAGGGTGTAGGGCCGCAGCGCCGTGTCGGTCTGGGCGAGCACCTCATCCGGCGTGTTCGTGCTTGTGACGAGGAGGAACCCGTCCTTTCGGATCGGCTTCCAGATGGGCTGGCGGCCGTACCACGCCCACGACTCGACGCCCTTCACCAGTGTGTCGTCCACCGCGATCGTGACGTCGACGACCGCGGGCTCGTACTTCGCCATCGAGGCTTCGAGCTCGAGGTTGTTTATCGCGACGACCGCGAACTGCTTCGCCGGGACGCCGTTGCGCTCGGGCGAGTCGCCGTAGCGCGCGAACGCGGTGCCGGTGTGCCCACGCTTGCGCGCCGCGAGCACGATCGAACGGCAGATCCGCTGCGCGAGCGTCTTCTGGAAAATGCCGCGGTATACGACCTCGACGGTGATGGAGGTCTCTTTGACGTCGCTCATACCTTGCTCCCTCCGATCAGGCGAAGGATGCTTTCGCCGACCGACTTGATATGGTCCGCCGCGGCGCGCCGGGCGGCGTCGCCGTCGTGCGCGCCGAGCGCGGTGAGGATGCGGCGATGCGCGTCGAGCGACGAGTGCGCGCGCTGGTTCGTCTGAAGCCACTGCTCGCGCGATTCGCGCATGACGTCCCAGACCACCCCGAGCATCGTGGTCAGGAGCTCGTTCCGGGATGCCTCCCCGATGAGTTCGTGGAAGCGCGTGTCCTCATCGGCGTACGGCTCGCCCGCGGCGACCTTTCGCTCCTGCGCCGCGAAGATCTCTCCGAGCTCGGCGAGCTGTGTCTGGGTGATGCGCTCGGCGGCGAGGGCCGCGATCGCGGGCTCGATAAGGCCCCGGAACTCGATGACGTCGGCGAGCGAGTGGCCGCGAGAGATGAGGCCGGTGAGCGGACGCGCCAGGTCGTCGGGCGAGGTCTGCCGGACGAAGGTGCCGCCGCCGGCTCGGGTCTCGACGATCCCGAGAAGCTCGAGCGTCCGCAGCGCCTCGCGGACTGAAGCGCGCGACACTTGGAACTGCTCGGCGAGCTGTCGCTCGGGCGGGAGCTGATCTCCCGGACGAAGGTCACCCTTCTCGAGGAGACCCTCGATCTGCTCGACGATGCCCTGGTAGAGGCGGCTGCGGCGGATCGGCTCGATGACGGTCAGCGGCTGACCTCCCAAAAATGCCTCTGGTCAGGTGGTCAGACCAGATGTAAGGGCGCAGCCTAAACCGAAGGTGAAATCCGCGTCAAGCGGCCCAGGTCGGTCAGATTGCGGGCCCACGTCCACGCTCACATACTCCACCCGCCTGACCCCGGGGGAGTCGCGTAGATAGGAAATGACCTGTGAATAGATCGAGGCTCGTGTCACTTCTTGCCCTGGCTCTGTATCTCGCGGGCTCGACGAGCACGTACGCCGCGGCCCCGAAGTGGCAGTTCCCAGCCGGCCTGACAAATGTGGTGGCGAGCTCTCCGACGACGGGTGCTGGCTACCCGGTTCCAGCAGGTGAGAGGGTCCCGGTCGCGGGTACGTGTCGGGCTGGCTCCTTCGATGCGAATCATTCGGAATCCTGGATCGCGGTGAAGCCGGGAACCGAAGATCTTGTGGGCTCCTCGAAGTTCTTCTTCGAGAAGTACAGCACCTTCTACATGTTCTATCTCGGTGCACATCAGATCCCGAACGGCGCGCCCTCGGGCAACAACCAGATCCAGGGGTACGACTGCCTTAGCACCGGGACGCAGGCGATGCCGCCGAGCTGGACCGACA
>VBGU01000033.1 GCA_005881085.1 Chloroflexota bacterium
CGGCCACGGTGGCGGCGCCCGCCACGTCGGTAAGCCCTGCGCCCACGAACAGTGCCGCTCTTTCCTGGCGGCGCGTCGCGGACATCACAACCCCACGCAGCGAGGTCGCGGTCGGCGTTTTTCGCGGCGTCGTCTATGTGGTGGGTGGCTTCGGGGGCGGGAACGTCGCCGAGACCTATGTCGCCGATCGCTGGTCGGCCGCGGCGCGATATCCGATCACCGTCGATCACGCGATGGCCGCCGGAGTCGACACGCCGGGCACGCCGGGTCTGTATGTGTTCGGGGGCAACGTGAACAGCGTGTCGGTCGCGCGGTCCTTCCGGTTCTTCGGCGACCAGGGCTGGCGCGAGATCGCGCCGATGCCGGCGCCACGTTCGCAGGCGGCCGCCGTGGCGATCGGCGGCCGCGTCTACATCGTCGGAGGGGCGCAGGGCGATCGCCTCGTCAGTCCGACGTACGTCTACGACACGGCGGCCGATCGGTGGAGCACGGCCGCTCCGTTGCCGACGCCGCGCGACCACCTCGCGGCCGCCGCGATCGGCGGTCGCGTCTGTGCGGTCGGCGGCCGCAAATTGTCGCTGCTGCAGAACCTCGCGACCTTCGAGTGCTACGACCCCGCCGTCGACGCGTGGCAACCCATGCCCGACGCACCGACGGCGCGCGGCGGCATCGGCGCCGCGACGATCGGCTCGCGTATGTTCGTCGCCGGCGGTGAGCACCCGCTCGGGACGTTCAAAGAAGTCGACATCTTCGACTCGGCGACCGGCAAGTGGTCGCGCGGCCCGGATCTGCCGACGTCGCGCCACGGCCTCGGCGTCGTCGCGGTCCGAAGCACGCTCTACGTGATGAGCGGCGGGCCCACGCCCGGCGTGAGCCAGACCGCGGTGTGCGAAGCGCTGGACGTTCGGTAGCATCGCGTGATCACGCTGCGGGGGAGGCTCGCCATGAGGACTCGTTTGTTCGCCGGCATCGCCGCTGTTTCAGTCGTGCTGGCCGCGTGCGGCGGCACTCCAGCCACGCAGCCGTCGGCGTCCACGGGGCCTAAGGCGGATATCAAGGTGGGTCTTGCGATCTCTCTTACCGGCGCCGCGAACATCTACGGTCCGGCGCAGCAGAACGGCGCGAGGCTGGCGATGGACCAGATCAACGCGTCCGGCGGGATCGATGGCGCGAAGATCGCGCTCGTCATCGAGGACGACGGGTCGGCCCGCGACCAGGGCATCACCGTATTCCGCAAGCTCATCAACGAGGACAAGGTCGCCGCGATCCTGGGCCCGACCCTCTCCGGCGTCGCCGCGGGAGCGCACCCCGTCGCGCAGCAGGCGGGCCTCCCGGTGATCGCGATCTCGAACACCGGTGTCGGCATCGTCGGAAAGTGCGACTACGGCACGTGCGACTGGATCTTCCGCGCGTCCCTCGGCGAGGAGACCGCGCTGCCGGCCGCGCTCAAGGCCGCGAAGGACAAGCTGAATCTCAAGAAGGTCGTGCTCATGTTCGAGAGCGACCAGAAGTTCGCATCGGACGGCGCGGACATCTTCAAGAAGGCGGCGGCGGACAACGGCATCACGATCGCTCGGACGATCCCGTACAAGACCGCCGACGTCGACTTCTCCGCCTTCGTGACCCAGGCCAAGGGCGAGAGCCCCGACGCGATCCTCGCATCCGGGCTCGCGGGTACGGCGTCGAAGGTGCTCATCGAAGTGGGGAAGCAGTTCCCGCAGGGTCTCCGCGTCGTCGGCTCGAACGGGTTCAACTCGCCGGCCGTGATCACTGCGGCCGGTGCCGCCGCGCCGAACATGATCGTCGGCACCGCATGGAACAAGGCGTCGACCGACAAGACAAATGTCGACTTCGTGAAGGCCTTCAAGGACAAGTACGGCGCGGATCCCGACCAGTTCGCGACGCAGGCATACACAGCGATGAACGTCCTGGCCGACGCGATGAAGCGGTCGGGCAACGCGACCGACAAAGCGGCGCTCAAAAAGGCGCTCGAGGCGACAAAGGACTTCGCCACCCCCCTTGGAGCGTTCAGCTTCACGCCGGAGCACGACGTAAAGCAGCCAGTCTTCGTGATGACCGTGAAGGACGGTCAGTTCGTCCCGTTCAACTAACCTGACGCGCGTTGGCCGAGCAGCTCTATAACGCGATCTTCGTCGGCAGCATCTACGCGCTCTTTGCCGTCGGGTTCGCGCTCGTCTTCTCCGTCCTCGACATCCTGAATCTCGCGCATCCGGTCGTGTTCATGCTCGGCGCGTTCGTCGCGCTGTTCTTCATGTCGACCTTCGGCGCTCCCGCCGCGCTCGCGGCGGTCGCGGCGTTTGCGGTGACCGGAGTGTTCGGAATCTTTCTGGATCGCGTCGCGTTCGCGCCGCTGCGACGGCGCGGTGCGCCACCGCTCTCGGCGATGATCTCGAGTCTCGGGTTCGCGATCGTCGTGATCAGGCTCATGGAGCTGCGGTATGGGCCCGACCTTGTGAGCTACCCGGCCGGCAGCCTTCCGCAAGCCATCCTTCAGATCGGGGACGCTCGATTGGATGGGCTGCGGCTTCTCATCATCGGGCTCGCGATCATCCTCATGGCCGCTCTTACGTATGTGGTTCGCGTGACGCAGCTCGGACGCGACATCCGGGCGCTCGCCGAGAACCCACGTGCGGCTCGGCTCCTCGGCGTCGATGTCGATCGCGCGATCGCGGCGACGTTCTTCATCTCATCAGGGCTTGGCGGCGTGGCCGGGGCGTTGCTCGGCTTCGCGTACAACGCCATCTACCCGCAGATGGGCACGCCGTACGAGCTGAAGGCGTTCACCGTGATGGTCGTCGGAGGGATGGGCAGCCTTCCGGGTGCCGTGCTCGGCGCGTACATCCTCGGGATCGGCGAGATCGCGGCCCTCGTGTTCCTTCCCGCCGAGTTCGCGGAGCTCCGCGACGCGCTCGCCTTCGGGCTCCTCTTCCTCGTGCTGGTGATCCGGCCGCGCGGTCTTCTCGGGCACCGCGTCGCGGACCGCGCGTAGTGGACGCGATCGTCGACTTCTTCCGCGTCTATCAGACGACGATCGGCGTCATCGGCATCAATGCGCTGCTCGCGCTCTCGGTCTGGGTCACGCTCTACGCGGGCCAGCTGACGCTCGGCAACGCGGCGTTCATGGCGGTGGGAGCGTACGGGGCGGCGCTGCTCGGGATGCGCGTCGGCGTTCCGTTCCCGGTGGGCCTCGCGCTGGGCGCGCTTCTCTCGGCCGCGCTCGCGCTCCCGCTCGGCCTCGCGGTGTTCCGGCTTCGCGGCGTTTACCTCGCGATCGCGACGATCGGATTTGGCGAGGTCGTGCGCGTCGTCCTTTTGACGCTGCCGTTCACGGGGAAGGCGCTCGGCCTGAATGGCATCCCACCGGTCACGGAGCTCTGGCACATCTACCTGTCGCTCGCCGCCGTGGCCTACGTGTTGTGGCGCGTGCAGGGTTCGACCGTCGGCCGCGCCTGGGCCGCGATCCGCGAGGACGAGATCGCCGCGGCGAGCCAGGGCATTGCCGTCCGCCGCTACAAGCTCGCCGCGTTCGTCGCCGGCGCGGCACTCGCAGCGTGGGCCGGGGGTCTCTCCGCGCACCTCAACTTTTCGATCGAGCCGGGCGACTTCGGCTTCACGCGCGCGGTCCAGATCCTCGTCTTCGCCGTCGTCGGTGGAACGCCCAGCGTCGCCGGCCCGATCTTCGGCGCGACGCTCCTGACCGCGCTTCCCGAAGTACTCCGACCGCTGAAGGAATACCGTGACATCTTCGCCGGGCTCATCTTGATGGGCGTGATCATCTATCTGCCCCGCGGGCTGGTGACGCTCGCCGAGCTCCGGAAGACCCGACGCCTCCAGGAGATCGGAGCTGCCGATGTTGCTTGAGTGCGACGGCATCTCGAAGCGATTCGGCGGCGTGCACGCCGTCGCCGACGTTGACCTCTCCATCGAACCCGGTCAGGTGTTCGGGCTCATCGGTCCGAATGGCGCCGGCAAGACGACGCTCGTGAATCTCATCAGCGGTCACCTGCGCGTGGATAGCGGGGCGATCCGGTTCGCCGCTGCCGATGTCACGCGCCTGGCGCCGCACGCGCTGACCGCGCGCGGCATCGCGCGCACCTTTCAGGGCGTGCGGCTCTTCAAGGGCCTCACCGTTTTGGAGAACGTTCTCGTTGGACGGCACGCGCGGATGCGTTCGGACGTGGTGCGACGCCTCTGGCCTCGCGGCGCATCTGACCGCAGCGATCGCGAGAAGGCTGGTCAGCTCCTGGAGCGGCTCGGCCTCAGCAGGCCGGACGCTCTCGCCGGCGGCCTCGCGTACGGTGACCAGCGCCGCCTCGAGATCGCGCGCGCGCTCGCGTCCGAGCCCCGGCTCTTGATCCTTGATGAACCCGCCGCCGGCATGAATGCGGCGGAGTCCGCGCGCCTCCGCGAGCTCATGCGCACGCTGGTGGCGGAGGGACTCACGATCGTGCTCATCGAGCACGACGTTCGGCTCGTGATGGGCACCTGCGACCGCGTCGCGGTGCTCAACTTCGGCCGGAAGATCGCGGAGGGCACGCCTTCGGAGATCCAGTCGAGCCCGGTGGTGCGCGAGGCCTATCTCGGGAGCGAGGACGTCGCGTGAGTCCGCCGCTCCTCGAGGTCGAAGATCTCCGCGTGCGCTACGGCGCGGTCGAGGCGGTCCATGGCGTGTCGTTCGCGGTGAATGCCGGCGAGGTCACCACGCTCATCGGCGCGAACGGGGCGGGGAAGTCGAGCACGCTCGCCGCGCTCAGCGGTCTCGTGCCGGCCGGCGGTCGGATCCGCTTCGATGGCCGCGACATCGCGGGCGCGCCGCCGCATGCGATCGTGCGCGCCGGCATCGTCCAGGTGCCGGAGGGTCGCGAGATCCTCGCGCAAATGACGGTCGAAGAGAACCTGCTCATGGGACTGCGCGGCCGCGCACGCTCGGACCTCGACTCCGCGTACGAGCGCTTCCCGATCCTGGGCGAGCGCCGCGCGCTGCTGGCGGGGAGTCTCTCCGGCGGCGAGCAGCAGATGCTCGCGATCGCGCGGGCGCTCCTCGCCCGTCCACGACTGCTCCTGCTCGACGAGCCATCGCTCGGGCTCGCGCCGCTGATCGTGAAACGCGTCTTCGACACGCTCGCCGACCTCCGGCGCCAGGGCATCACGATGCTTCTTGTCGAGCAGAACGCGCTGCGCGCGCTTCGCCTAGCTGACCGCGCCTACGTGATGGAGCTCGGCAAGCTTGTGATGCGCGGGACGGGTCAAGACCTCCTCGGTGACGAGGGTGTCGCGCGCACCTATCTGGGGGGCTGAACGTAGCGCCGGGCCGTGCTAGGGCAGGAAGCGGGCCGCGACGGTCGTCGCCGAGTTCATGCTGACAGTGCAGGTCGTCCCAGAGGCCGAATCGCAACCGGTCCACCCATCGAACACACCAAGTCCGTCGCCCTCTCGACGAAGCCGCGCACGACCGACGCGGGCGCGGGCCAGCTCTACTACAGCGTGCCAGCCTCATCACCGCGTTCAACACCGACGGCAGCAACGACGATCTTCTCGCGCTGCTACAAGCTCCACCTTGGCAGTCGAACGCCCAGGCCACGCCGCCATTCCAGCCTCGGCATCCAGTCCGCGAAGGCTTCGCGAGCCGCCTCAGGGGCGAACGCGAACGACCCGCTGAACACGGCATGTCGGTGATCACCGTCGCCGAGCGGTCCTAACAAGACGGCGGGTGCCGACCGAGCCCGGGGCCCCGCCGTCGCGATTGGTGCCGGCTCGTTCAGACTGAGCGCGATGCGGACGAGCCGGCTCGAAGCATTCAGTGACGGCGTCTTCGCGATCGCCGCAACGCTGCTCGTGCTCGAGCTGCGCGTACCCGCCGACACGAGCGATCTGAGCGGTGCGCTCGTGCGGCTGTGGCCGGCGTATGCGGCCTACCTCGTGAGCTTCCTCACCATCGGCATCATCTGGGTGAATCACCACACCCTGCTCGAGCACTGCAAGCGGGTCGACCGCCGCTTTCTGTACCTGAACCTCATGTTGTTGATCGCCGTCGGGATCGTCCCGTTCCCAACGGCGCTGGTCGGCCAGTACATCCTCTCGGAGCAAGGAGCCGCCGCGGCGCTCGTCGTCTACGGCTTAGGTGCGGTCCTCATCGCGATCGCTTTCACCGGCGTCTTTCTTTATGCGACGCACGATCAACGGCTCGTCGGCCAGGACGCGGCGGCGCGCCGCATCCGACAGGAAGGCCGGCTGTTTCCGATAGGCCTCGCGGCGTACACCCTCGGGATCGCGCTGGCCTTCGTCGCGCCGCTCGCCAGCCTTGCGGTCTACGGCCTCACTGCGCTCTTTTATGCGCTCCCGCTGTTGCCGCTCCCGACCCCGAGGGGTGTTGCGGAATGAGCTTCGAAGCGCTGAGGCAACCGACCGCGATCATTCCGCTGGCGATGTCGTTCACGGCCCTCGCAGTCATTCTTGGCCACATCGCCGTTTCCGGTGTTGCCCGCGAGGCGGATGAAGGGACCGCGGCCCATCTCTGGCAGCTACTCATGGCTGGACAGCTCCCCGTCATCGCGATCTTCGCCTTGCTGTGGCTACCGCGGGCTCCAAGGCAAGCGCTGCCGGTGCTCGGACTGCAGGCTGCGGCCGGTATCGCTGCCGCTGCCCCCGTCTTTCTCCTTAACTGGTAGCAGCCCCGAACCTCACCGCGCGCCCGCTCGCGCAAGGATGCGGTCGGCGCCTCCACCAGCGAAGGGGCTCAGGCCGAACCATCGGCCGAACAGCGGATGGGCATCTTCGTCGCCGTCGAGGCGGATCGAACCCGCGGCGA